>NZ_CAUPFR010000089.1:0-6459 GCF_963510575.1 uncultured Anaerococcus sp.
ATCTTCCCAAAAATAATCATAATTTAAAATTGTTCCTAGCAAAAATAAAACTAGGGCCAAAAACAAAAAGGAATCAGACCTTGACCTTATTTCTCCCCTAAAAATTTCATCAGGATTTTTCTTATAAAAATCTCTTACAATAGTATAAATAGAAAGACTATTTAATAAGATACTTATGACCAAGGTAAATATAATAGCCTTAAAGGATATGCTAAAATTATGGAAAGTCAAACCCATTCTTAGGACCTTTGCTGTCAAAAGATTTATAAATTCATTAATAAAGACAGACAAGGATATCCCTAAAAAATTTGCCTTTAAAAGGTCTTTTAGGGAATCTTTAAAGAGCATTCTAAATAATTTCTTTTTGCTAAGGCCCTCTGCCATCAGAAGTCCTAAGTCATTTTTCCTCTCGCAAATCTTATAAAAACTTGCATAATAAATCAAAATAAAAATATAAATAAGGGAAACTAAGTAGATTAACCTGACTGTATCAAGGAGGTAGTACCTATTTTCCTCGTAAATATAAGAATAAACCTCAGACTTATCTATTGACAAGATTATGTAAGAGGTTATCGAAGTTATTATAAAAATCAAGATATATAGGCTTTTGCTGGACTCATTTCTTTTCATCGCAAAAACTTCCTATCTGCATTTTCAATCCTGGCTAGGAATTCCTCCCTAGATTCGCCTTCTTTGCGCCTTAGCTCATTGTAAATCTTGCCATCATTTAGAAATAAAACCCTATCTGTAAAAGAAATCGCCCTTAGGTCATGACTTGCCATGATAAGGGATTTTTTATGGACCTTGTTAAAAGTTTTTAAGAGCCTTAGGACCTTATGGCTTAAGAAACTATCTAGGGAACTTGTTGGCTCATCTGCAAGGATAATTTTTGAATCTTTTATAAGAGCCCTGGCTATGGCAATCCTTTGTTTTTCCCCACCTGACAGACTTTCCGGATAAGAATTAAGTATGCCATCAATTTCTAAAATTTTTGCGATTTCTAAAACCCTTGCCTTATCAATTGCTTTATTGGAAATATTTAAAGGCAAAATTATATTTTCATAGGCAGTTAAAATATCTATTAGTTTAAAATCTTGGTAGATGTAGGCGATGGAATTTTTTCTATAAGTAGAAATTTCCCTTCTTTTAAATAAGGAGATATCCTTATCATAATAGGAAATAGAGCCCTTGTTAAAGGACCCTATGCTTGCAAGGCAATTTAAGATTGTTGTCTTTCCTGAACCGGACTTGCCCATTAGCCCTAAAAACTCGCCTTCAAGTAGGTCAAAGTTTAGGTTTGATAAGACCCTCTTATCTTCCTTGCCATAATATTTTTCTAGATTTTCTACTTTTAAAATTCTCTCAAATTTCATTGCTTACCTTTTTTTATTTGACCTAAATCATCAACCCTTGTATAGGTGTCTTTTAGGTCTAGGAGTTTTTCGTATATTTCATTAACATCTGCGGATTTTGAAACAATAACTTCTTTCCACCTACCTTGGCTGTTGTCTGTGAAAGATTCAATTAAGTTAATATCCTCATCATAGATATCATATGATCCCTTATTCAAATCATCAAGGTAAGTCATTTTATAGGTATCACCAATTTTTTCGACTTTTTTCTCATAGCCACTTAGGAATTTTTCGTAAATCATTTCTTCATTACTAGAAATTATCAAATCTTCCTTAGGATTTTTGCTATAATCATAAGTATCAGTGTAATAAGTTTTTTCTTTTGTATTTATCCAAAACCTTTCACTTCCCTTCCTAAAAAAGACTATTCCGCTAAGCTTGCCATCAATCTCAATATTTTTTTCTGAATCTCTCGCTTGTATATATTTAAATGACTCGCCTGTATCAAGGTTTGTAGTTTCACTAACAATCACACTCGGATCTTCATCCTCGTGATTTAGATATTTTTCTACAAACTCTTTTTCTATTCCCTTAGCCTTGCTTAAATATTCTTGAACTTTGACCTTCCTATCCCTAAGTTCGTTTTCATAATCTCTTTGACCAAAAGATCCAGCTGCGCTTAAATATACTCCACCAAAAACTATTAGACCTATAAGTAGCATTTCCTTTATGTGTTTCATAAAATCCTCCTTATTTTTTGTTAGATAAATAATATCACAAAAAATAAGAAAGTTTAATTACAAATTTTGTAAGTATTCTCTAGCCCCTTCCAAATCCAAAATATTTTCCATAATATAGGTAATTTTCAATTCTTCTGGCACAAGGACCATAAACTTATTTAGGGAAATAAAGCCTTCTGTAAGTCTCGGTTCATCCATGAGAAATTCTTTTATTTCAAAATCTCCTACAGGATTTACTTTTAAGTTCTCAAAGGTTTTTTTAATATTAGGGCCAAGAATAGTTGAGGACTTATCTTCTACATAATAATCAAGGGACTTTGTTTTGATATTTAACATTAGGGCTAGGGTCTTATTAACTTTCGTTGACCTAAAGGTCCTAAGTCCAATTTTTCCATCAAAGTCTACAAAGTGGTAGGATTCATCTTTTAATTCCTTGCCTAGGTCATAAATTGTTTCTTTAATCATCTCGTCAAGGTTGAAATCTTTTGAATCCAATAAAATTTCTTCCATCTTTGCCCTTACTTCCCCACTAATTTCAAAACCACCCGATCCTGCAAAACTCCTTGCGTTGGCCTTATCAGAAAGGCTTACTTTTATTTTTCGACTCTTGTGGTTAATGGCTTCTATTTTCCAAACTTGACCTGAAAGGTAAATCCTATCAGCAATCCTTAAATTTTCCCCAAGTTCAACTTCTCCCAAGACTTGCTTGTCAGTTTGAACCCTATAAGTTTTTTTGCTAACAAATTGGTTGTAAAAAGAGCCCATAGTCATTAGTTTTTCAGCTTCCTTGCCGACTATATATTCCCCATCGATTTCCTCTATAAAATCTTTTTTTATTAAAAAATCACTTAGGACTTTAAATTCTTCATCAGAAATATCAGAAAAAGATTTTAAATCTTGGTTTAACTTATAATATTCTTCTATAAGAAGTCCATTTTTTTCAAGGAGGGTCGATAGAACCTGGTGGGCAAAAATATCATAAGATTTTCTCGGAATGTCAATTTTATCGAGTTTTCCCTCTTCAAAAAGCATCAATGATGCCAAGGCCTGAATTAAATCCCACTTATCAGTAGCGATTTGATGGATGACTGATTTTCGAATTCTCCTTCCAGACCTTCCGAGCCTTTGAGAAAGGGAAAGGACTGAGGCTGCTGACCCTACTTGGATAACTTGATCAACTGCCCCTATGTCAATGCCAAGTTCTAGGGTAGATGTGGCTACTATTATAAAATCTTGCCTGCTGGTTTTTGCAAAAGATTCTATTTCAGTTCGTTTTAGTTTAGAAATTGAAGAGTGGTGGGAAAAAACCCTAATGTCATATTCTGCCACAAGTTTTTTTAGTAAGTAGGCTAATTTTTCTACCTTAGCCCTGGAATTTGGAAAGACTAGGGTCGATTTTCCTAAAGAATATTCTAAAATCTTTAGGGCAATTTCTTCATTTACATCTTCGCTTTCTATGTAATCAAGGCTTGTCACCAGATCATTTTTTGACCTATCTAGGAGGATATTAGTTTCCCTCCCATTTAGGAAAAAACTTTTTGCCAGGTTATAATTTTTATCCCCAATAGTTGCAGAAAGTCCCAGCATTCTGGAAGTTTTTTCTGTATAAGCCTCTAGTCTTACAAGGAGGGATTTTAACTGAAGTCCCCTATTGGAAGACAAAAAGCCATGGATTTCATCAACTATAATAAAGTCCAAATCCTTAAAAAGAACTTCAGCCCTCCTCTTATCGCTTACAACCATAGCTTCGAGGGATTCTGGTGTGATTAGTAAAATACCTGCTGGATTTTCCACTAATTTTTCTTTTTGACTGACTGATGCCTCTGAATGCCAGCTGGTGACAGGGATATCAAGGTCTTCGCACATATCAGTAATCCTTTTAAATTGGTCGTTTATAAGGGCAATGAGGGGTGAAATGTATAAAATTTTTAGCTTGGTTTTTAAATCAATAGCCTGGGATATGGCTGGCAAAAAGGCTGCCTCGGTCTTTCCAGAAGCTGTTGGTGCTGCAAGAATTAAATTATTTTCTGTAGTGAAAAATTGTTTGATTGCAGCGTCCTGAATTTTTGTAAGAGAAGGCCATCCCTTTTCATAGATGTACTTTCTCATATCCCTCGCTAATAAATCATAAGAACTTGTCATAGGATTTCTATTTCATCATCCAAATTGTCGGGGTCTTTGGAAACTGGAAGGATGTTGCCAAATTTATCAGCAAGGAGGTCTGGGATCCCAATTTGAGGATTTTGCCTTTTTATATCAAGAATTTCTATAAAGTCTTTGATAACTGCCCTTGGAGTCAAAAATTCATCTGCACCCGGTCTATTTAGCTGACCTTCCATGTAGGAGACAATCTCAGAACTAGAAAAATTTATTTGTGTTTTATAATGGGTGTTGTAAATATTTACCAAATTTTCTAGCAAGGTATAGATTTCTTCGGCACTTAAAACCTTAAGGCCAAGGACAGTTTTGTTGGTATTTACAAAATCACTATCCATAGAAGACTCACTTCCCAGCCTGCCTTTTAGGGCTCCATAAGAAGCAAGGCCCCTCGATTCATCAAAAACAGTCTTTCTTGTTGCCCCAAAATTGATAAAAAGTCCCTTGGCAAGGTTGGACTTGCATTCGTTATAAATATTTAAAATCTTTTCGTAATTTCTTTCCCTAGTTGTGGCGTGAGGAAGTTTATATAGATTTACCGCCTCATCAAAATTTATGACAAAACCTGCATAGCCAATCTCTTGGAAAAGCTCAGCCAAGTTTTTTATAGCCTCAAAATAATTATCGTCATTTATTATTTCATTTATACCCAAGTCTTTTTTTGCCTCAGTTTTGGTGGTGATATCTCCCCTAATCCACCTAATCGCCTTGAGTTTTAAAATCCTATTATTACTAATAAAGCCTTGGTAGTATTTAGAAATAGCTTGGCCTAGCTCATAGGAAAGGCCAACCGCCTTAAACTTTCCTAGGGTTTCTAAAATCACACCCATGACTTCATCCCTATGGCTACCTGCCATTAGGTCTTTTAATTCATAAGCCTTGTCTCGATTTAGGCTTGCAAAAATATTTGAAATCCATTCCTCTATTATTATTTCGATCACATTGCCAGACCTAGCATTTTTTGTCTTTAGGTTTTCAATAATGGTAGAGTAAAGGTTCACCGCCTTTCTATCACTTGCGTAAAATCTCCTAGACGGATTTAGGTCAATGGTTGAGGCGACAAAATTTTTTGAAAGGGCGAGGTTTTCTATGGTTTTTAACATAAAAGACTTGCCAGAACCAAAGTCTCCTACCCAAAACCTGAGATCGGAATCTCCATTTTCAACATTTCCTAAAATCTTTATCAGCTCGCAAACCTCAGCCTTCCTACCGACCAAGAGGTGGCCGAGCCCCATATCAGGCACAACACCAGCTTCCAAACTTTTTATAATTGTGCTTGCTTCTTTAGGATTAATCCTATCCATCAATTAACTCCTTTATCATATCCACATAAAATTCATCAATTAAAACCCTATCCCCTTCAATTACCAGGGTTTGGTCATTTGTGAACTCATATAATTCATCATTCATATTATTAATAAAAACATTCAGGAATAGGCCTTCTTCTAGGGCAAGATCTGTCGCCTCGTCCTTTGAAATAAAACCTTCATCTAAAATTTTTCCCAAAAAGTTCCTAGTCATTTGAGAGATTTTTTCTTCTCCGTCAAAGCTTTCCGGTTTAGAGCCTAAAGTTTTATCATCTTCAATGAGATTTTCTGAGTCATCACTTAAATTTTTTTCCTCATCTTTTTCTAAACCATAATCTTCCTCGCCAACAAAATCGTTTATGGTTGCTACTGTCTTCGACAAATCCTTCCTAGATTTTTTTACAAGTTTTTTATTTAACTTAATCCTCTTGGCCTTGACCTTTTTTAGGTCAAAAATATCTGAAAGTAAGTCTATATCAAAATCCCTATCCTTGATCAAAGATAAAAATTCTTCAAAATTTTCTTCTCTAATAATTTCAAACAAGGCTTTTTTATCCTTGGCCTTTGCTAACTTGTTTTTAAAAAGATAAACTAGGCCCAAAACCCTAATAGGAGTAAAATCATTTTTTAAAAGATTTCCTAAAATTTCTCCGTAATTATCCCTAGTTTCAAATGACTTAAGGACTTCCACCTGCCTATCTAAGCTTAAGCTTCCTATAAAGGCCGCAATGTCAGCTGACTTTTTTGGGTTTTCCTTAAGGTAGGCTAGGTAAATTTCTTCTATCTTCGAATCTTTCAAATTATCAAGGTAAACCAACTGGTATTCCATAAAAATTTGTAAATTTACTACCATTGGTTTTGCCAAAGGTTATGAATAGGATTTTTGTGTTTGGTTTGAGGTTG
>NZ_CAUPFR010000090.1:0-6274 GCF_963510575.1 uncultured Anaerococcus sp.
TATCTAACCTTAACTTATTTCTGGTATAATCGTTTTCAAAATTTGTAGAATCTATGGCATAGGCAATACCTTTTTCATCAAGATAGGATAAAATTTCACTCTTTTTTATATTCAAAATAGGTCTGATTAGTTTTCCATTTTTATAATCCATGGCCCTAAGTCCATCAAGACCTGTACCCCTGATTATCCTCATAAGGACTGTTTCTGCCTGGTCATCCATATTGTGGGCTACAGCAATCTTACTAGATGGAAATTTTTGTGCCAAGTCTTCGAAAAACTCATAGCGCAAACGTCTGCCAGCATCTTCTGCTGATGTTTTTAATTTTCTAGCATACTCATCCATGGACTTTGACCTACTATAAAATTTTAAGCCAAGCCTTTCTGCCGTAGACCTTACCAGGTCTTCGTCTAAACCAGCTTCCTTCCTATGTAGGTGGTTTAGGTGGGCAAGTACAAGGTCAAAACCAAGATTATCTTTAAATTGATTAAGGATATGGATTAGAAATTGGCTATCAGGGCCACCACTTGCCCCAACAATTACCGTATCTCCCCTAGAAATTAGCTCGTTTTCTACAAGGGTTTTATAAACCCTATCTTCCATTTTCATTTGTTGGTGTCCCTACTTGTTGGTTTTGATTTTGGTTATTGCCTGCATTTGGAAGCTGGTTTTGCCCAGCATTTTGATTATTATTCTGATTTGAGTTAGGGTTTTGGTTAGCATTTTGATTATTATTCTGATTTGAGTTAGGGTTTTGGTTAGCATTTTGATTTGCATTTTGGTTGGCATTTTGGTTAGAATTGGTATTTGGATTATTATTAGAATTATTTGAAGAATCAGCCGGCTTAGTTTGATTTTCCTCGTCAGGATTATTTACCGGCTTAATTACAGAATTTTCTTCCTTCCTATTTTCATCTTTTTTAACCATACCGAGTTTTTCCTTGGCTATTTTTTCCTTAAATTCATCAGTATTTCTCATCTCATAATCGTCTTTAAGGCTTTTTATTTCTGTTTTTACATCTTCTAGTTTTTTTTGACTAGAAATTATATCCTTGGTCATATGTTCATTTTCCATATTCATGGAATGATTCAAATAAAGAAAGCCAACACTTGAAATGACAACTAGACCAAGTGCTGTTCGCAAAAATCTTTTATTCTTTTGTCTTCTTTTAGAAAGGTAGGCGTCTTTCCTCGCCCTTCTTCTATTTTTAACCATCTATTACCTCATACATTTCATCTGCTGTATTTTTCTTAGCGCCTTCTATCAAATCAAGGACTTTCACCTTTAGGACTGACTTTCCAAAGGTAATTTCTATTATATCACCTTTTTCAACTTCACTTCCTGGCTTGGCGGTCTTGTCATTGATTTTTACACGCTCATTCTCACAAGCTTCCTTGGCAACTTGTCGTCTTTTTATAATTCTTGAATTTTTTAAAAATTTATCTACTCTCATAACTTAACTTTACTTTTTTAGTCTGCCTTATGCAATTTAGCCAAATTTTCAATAATTAGTATAGTTATATTATGAAATACATTCTCCATATCGATTGTGATGCCTTTTACGCATCCTGCGAAGAAATCAGAAATCCAAAACTTAAGACCAGACCCATGGCTGTTGGGGGACTTAGCAATAAATCTATAATTACAACCGCAAATTACCAGGCCAGGAAATTTGGCATCCACTCTGCTATGCCAGTTTTTATGGCAAAGGACCTCTGCCCCAACCTAATTATGGTTAAGGTTGACCATCCTTATTATAGGGAAAAATCTATGGAGGTTTTTGACTTGGTAAAAGCTCACGCTAGACTTTTCGAACAAGTTTCTATAGATGAGGCTTACATTGAAATTGACCTTAAAGACCCTCTTAACTTTGCAAAAAGCCTTCAAGAAGAAATCCTAAATAAGACTCAGATTCCTATATCTATCGGAATTTCCTACAATAAATTTCTCGCCAAACTTGCCTCCGACTGGAATAAACCCTTTGGAATAAAATATATAGGCAAAGATGACGTAGGCAAAATCCTGCCAGACCTACCTGTTGGTAAGGTTCACGGCATAGGCAGGCGTGGGTCTGCCAAGCTTAATAGGATTGGCATTTACAAGGTGGCTGACCTTTTAAAATTAGACAAAGAATTTTTAGAGGGCCTCTTTGGTAAGGGTGGAGACTATATTTACGGAGTAATAAGGGGCATTGACGAAAGACCTGTAAATCCAACCAGAGATAGGAAGTCAATCGGCAAGGAAAGGACCTTTAGGCAAAATACCAAGGACATCCAAGTTTTAAAAGAATATTTAAGGAGAATTTCCGACCTAATTGAAATTGAAATGATAAAAAAAAATATACAAGCAAAGACCATTTCCATAAAATTGAAGGATGAAAATTTCAAAAACCAAACTCGTTCAATTACCATTCAAGAACCAATTTTCCAGGCCGATTATATCTATGAGGAAGCCTCAAAACTCTTAGATGAAGCCTTTCATGGCCAATATATCAGGCTAATCGGTATATCCCTATCAAATCTCTCAGCAAGGGATATCAACCAACTTAGTTTTCTATAAAAAATACCCGCAAGTATTTTTCCATACTTACGGGTCTTATTTTATTCTTGATCTAAGATTGATTCTTGTTTAACTTCTTCGTCTTCTGCTTCCTCAACTGGACCTAAATCTTTTTTGAAAGCTGCCCTTACTTTTTCATCAATTTCCTTAGCAAGTTCAGCATTTTCTTCTAGCATTAGCTTGACATTTTCCCTACCTTGGCCAAGTTTTTCTTCGCCATAGGAATACCAAGAACCAGCCTTTTCAATAATATCCAAATCAACTGCTGTATCCAAAAGAACACCAGCCTTTGAGATACCCTTACCATACATAATATCAAATTCGACTATCTTGAATGGTGGGGCTACCTTATTTTTAACAATCTTAACCCTAGTCCTAGAACCAATAGAATTATCTCCTTCTGTAATAGTCTTAACTCTTCTAATATCAAGCCTTACTGAAGAATAAAACTTAAGGGCACGTCCACCTGTAGTTGTCTCAGGATTTCCAAACATAACTCCGATTTTTTCCCTCAATTGGTTGATGAAAATAACAGTTGTATTTGATTTGGAAATGATACCTGTAAGTCTCCTTAAGGCCTGGCTCATAAGTCTAGCCTGTAGACCCATGTGGCTATCACCCATCTCTCCTTCAATTTCAGCCTTTGGTACAAGAGCTGCAACAGAGTCGATTACGATTAGGCCAACTGCCCCACTCCTGACAAGACTTTCTGCTATATCAAGGCCTGCCTCACCAGTGTCTGGTTGAGACAAAATCAATTCATCAATATTTACCCCAAGATTTCCTGCATACTCAGCATCAAGAGCGTGTTCT
This sequence comes from uncultured Anaerococcus sp., assembly GCF_963510575.1. GTDB lineage: Bacteria > Bacillota > Clostridia > Tissierellales > Peptoniphilaceae > Anaerococcus. The sequence goes on from NZ_CAUPFR010000090.1 coordinate 3,372, forward strand.
GCGTCCACAAAGGCACAGGTATCGCCAAGTTTTTGGGCTTCTGATATTACGTGAAGAGCGAGGGTTGTCTTACCAGATGATTCTGGTCCATAGATTTCAATGACCCTTCCCCTTGGGAGTCCGCCAATACCTAGGGCTATATCAAGGTTAACTGCCCCTGTAGGAATAGCATCTATAGCCATTCTTGGAGCTTCTCCCATCTTCATGATTGAGCCTTTGCCATATTTCTTTTCTATCTGCTTAAAAGCCTGATCAAGGGCCTTCTTTTTTTCTGCGTCCATATACACTCCTTATACACTTACTGTCTACTATTATTATATATCTTTTTTTAATAAAGTCTAATTTCTTGTTCTAACCATATTTATGGCAAAAATCGCAAATTGAATAGTAACCATGATTATGAGTCCAATATTAATTTGTTGCACATTAATCATAAGAGGTACCATCAAAAATAAAAGTCCTCCAAAAGCAACTATATTTGAACTTAGCCTATCTTCTAAGTAGGAATTTTTCCTCTTTGCGTTTAACATTATAATTCCCATTATTACCAAAGATGATAAAAATAAAACCGGAAAAAAATTACCATATCCCCAAGTCATTGGGGAAACAAAATTAAACCTTTTTATAGTAATACTAGCCCCATCAGTCATAAATCTCTGGTGGATAAAATTACCTAAAAGAGCTGCAAGGACTTGGAAAACTAATAGGATTAACTCCACCCTTATTAGTTTCTTACCTTCTTCATTATTCATACATTCTCCTATATTCTAATCTTAAATATTTTCTAAGTCTAAAACTTTTTTATTTTTAATTAGATAATCAAGTCCTGAAATAATTGTCAAAATAACTGCCAAATAAAAAACATATACTCCAAATTTATTTAGGGCTTCGTTGTGAAGGAGGAGTAAAACAAGCGAAATCATCTGGCTTGTAGTCTTAGCCTTGCCCCACATAGATGCAGCTATAGTTATACCCATGTCAGCTGCTAGGGTCCTAAAACCTGTAATTATTAGTTCTCTAGATATAATTATAATTACTGCCCAAGCAGGAATAATTTTTGCTTCCACAAGGACTATAAAGGCTGCCATAGTTAGGACCTTATCGACTAAAGGATCTACAAATTTACCAAAATTTGTAATTAGGTTTCTAGACCTAGCGAGATATCCATCAAGGGCATCTGTTAGGGATGCTATCATAAATAAAATAGCAGCTAGGTTGTAGCTTGTGCCGTAGAAATAAAAAGCTACGACAAAAATTGGAATCATAACAAGCCTTACCATTGTCACTTTATTTGCTATATTCATATTTTTCTCCTATAAATTTTCAATATGGGTCCTATCCACGAGGACCTTACGAGGTTTACTGCCCTCATAACCACCGACTATACCCTTTTGCTCCAGCTGGTCAATAATCCTGCCAGCCCTAGCATAGCCGATTTTAAGCTTCCTTTGAAGCATGGAAACTGATGCTGTTTGGTCAGCCACAATTACCTTTATAGCTTCATCTAAAAGCTCATCCTCATCTTCAAGATCTGTACTTACATTTTCTTCTACTTTTTCTATAGCTTCTTCATTATAAGAAGTTTCGCTTGAACCCTTTATATATTCTACTACACTTAAAACCTCTTCATCAGATATAAAGGCCCCCTGGATTCTCAAAGGTTTCATAGAATCAGATGACGCATAGAGCATATCGCCCTTGCCAAGAAGTTTCTCTGCTCCTTGGCTATCTAAGATTGTCCTAGAATCTATCTGACTTGTTACAGCGAAAGAAATTCTTGATGGGATATTTGCCTTAATTGTTCCTGTGATTACGTCTACTGTTGGCCTTTGGGTTGCAATTATTAAGTGGATTCCACAGGCCCTTGATTTTTGGGCAAGCCTTGTGATATAGTCTTCTACCTCGCTTGCAGCTGTCATCATTAAATCTGAAAGTTCGTCCACAATTACCACTATATATGGAAGATTTTCCATAGAATCATCAGTCTCAGCCGCTCTCTTATAGCCTTTTATATCCCTAACATGATTTTCTTCAAAAAGTTTATACCTTTTTTCCATCTCAGAAATCGCCCAAAATAGAGAAGACGATGCCTTTTTAGGATCAGTTATAACAGGCATTATCAAATGTGGGATACCATTATAGATAGAAAGCTCAACGACTTTTGGGTCTATCAAAAGGAGTTTGACCTCATCTGGGCTGTGTTTATATAAAATTGACATAATAATTGTGTTTATACAAACAGACTTACCAGAACCAGTCGCTCCTGATACCAACAAATGTGGCATTTTTTCAATAGCTGAAATGATTACTTCACCAGAAATTGACTTGCCCATAGCGAAAGGAATAGCATACCTTGATTTGATAAATTCTGTAGATGAAATTATTTCCTTAAAGCCTACTACTTCTTTTTTATCGTTGGCTACTTCAATTCCAACATGGGATTTGCCAGGAATTGGTGCTTCTATCCTAATTCCAGATGTGGCTAGGCTTAAGGATAAATCATCAGCCAAATTTACAATCTTTGATACCTTAACACCCCTAGCTGGTTTTAGCTCATAGCAGGTGACAGTTGGTCCCACGTCTATCTGGACGATTTTACCTTCGATACCAAATGACTCCAAGGTTTCTTCAATTGTCCTTGCCTTGGCCCTGATTTCATCATTATCAATCCCATCTTCTGTGTCAACATCATTTAAGAGGTTGACTGGTGGGTAGGAATAATTTGCAAATTCTCTTTTTAAGTCTTCATTAAGGTCTGCAAATTCAACTTGCTTGGACTTGTAATCCTTGATTAGTTTTTCATTTTTTTCTTCATCTTGTCTTGGCATTTCCTCTTGTCTGACCAGCCTTCTTTTAGCAGCTTTTCTTGGCTGATTATTGGCTTGACAATTTTTAATCTTTAA
>NZ_CAUPFR010000091.1:0-6253 GCF_963510575.1 uncultured Anaerococcus sp.
TTGCAGGCAACGATATTCGATTTGATTAAGCCAGAAGCCTTGGAAGGCTATGAGGATATAAGCTGGAAGGGCGAAAAAGATGGATTTGTTGTAGGAAATGACAATAAGGTATTTGTTGCAAGTGCCAAAAAGAAAGCAAAGCCAGAAGAGCCTGATAAGGGAAATAAACCTGAAACCAATCCGGAACAAAAACCAGATCCTGAGAAAAACAAAAAACCAGAAGGAAATAATCCTCAAAATCCTGACAAAGATCAGCCAAAGAAACCAGAAAAAGAAAAACCGGTTCCAGATGGTGGTAAAAAAGAACCTGACAAGAAAAATCCACAAAAACCAGATGATAAACCAAAACAAAAACCAAATCCTAAGCCAGAACCACAAGAAAAACCAAATAAAAATGAAAAAGAAAATAAAAAACCAGAATCATCTGATAATAAAACAAGTGGTAGGAAAAATCCAGAAATCAAGCAAAAAGATAAATCCTATGATTATTATTATTTCTTCAGGTCAAATACTTATAAACAAGAAACATATGCTATAAAAATAAAAAGCTACAAAAAACTAAAGCAAGCTTATAATCGCAGTCTAACAACAACAAGGGCAGCTAAATTATTATTAGAAATCGCCCCTAATAAAGTGAAGGATATTAAAAAAGACCTTCTTGCCTTAATTAAAGAATCAGAAAAATTAAGAACAATTGCAGAAAAAAGACTGAAAGAATTAGAGATAGAATTAAATATTAAGCCAACAAGCAACTAAGTTTTCCTTGCCCCCTAGTCCTACTAGGGGCTTTTTTGTGTTATAATATTTTTAGGAGATTTTATGTTTAAGATATTTGTGGTTGACGATAGCCAGATAATTTCAGAAAAATTAAAAAACGAGCTTGAGAAGTGGGGTTTTGAAGTCGCCCTTGTGTGTGATTTTGAGAAGGTTTTTGATATTTTTAAATCAGAAAAACCAGACCTTGTAGTCATGGATATTGGCCTTCCTTTTTATGATGGGTATTTTTGGACAAGAAAGATTCGTGATATCTCAAATGTTCCAATGATATTTTTATCATCTAAGGAAGATACCATGAATAAAATCATGGCTATGGAAATGGGAGCTGATGACTTTGTGAGTAAACCCTTTGAAATGGACCTTTTGCTTGCCAAAATCAAGGCCCTTTTAAGAAGGACTTACGATTACAAAGAAAATCTATCAAGACTAGAAATTAGGGGCTTAATCCTAGATTTAAAGTCAATGGCAATAAGTTTTGGCGAAAAAAGCCTTGACCTTTCTAAAAACGAATTTAAAATTTTGGAAACCCTCATGGTAAATAAGGGCAATGTCGTTTCAAGGGATAAGCTAATGACAAGTCTCTGGTCCACAGATATTTATATAGATGACAACACCCTAACAGTTAATATTTCTAGGCTAAGAAAGACTTTGGCAGGGCTTGGGGTAGGAGATTTTATAAAAACTAAGCAGGGATACGGTTATTATGTTGAAGCTTAAAAATTTTTTGAAGGAAAATAAGGTCTCTTTTATTTTCTTTTTTATTATTAGCCTTACTTATTTGCTGGTTTTAATAAGTTTCAACCTAGAAAAATTTCCGATTGTTTATGGGTTTTTGATAAGCTTTTTTATTTTTTTAGCCTATTTTCTCTATAAGTATTTTAACCAAGCTGAGCCAACCTTTGTAGAAATTTCAAAAAATCCAAGTCAGAGGGAAAAAATTATCCTAGATGAATTTGAAAATCTTGATAAGAAGTACAAGGACCTATTACTTGCCTATAATGAAATTGAAGGCGACCTTAGGGATTTTTATGGTCTTTGGATTCATGAAATTAAAACGCCTATTGCTGAAAACAAGCTCATCTTAGCTGATAATCAGCCAGACCTTGAATTACTTATAAAAAATAATAAGAGGATCGAAGATTATTTAAACATTCTCCTTGGCTTTGTAAGATTTAATTCAAAAAACAACGACTATGTCTTTAAGGAAGTAATAATTGAATCTGTGGTTAAGGAAATAATCAGAGAAAAGTCTTACGATTTTATTTCCAAAAAAATTAGCTTGGATGTTGGCGACCTTGGTTTTATGACTGTGAGTGACGAAAAATGGCTAGGTTTTATTATAGGTCAGATTTTAAATAATGCTTTGAAATATACACCAGAAGCTGGCATGGTAAAAATATATTTTGAAAATAATTCGCTTGTCATAGAAGATAATGGGATTGGCATTAAAGGGGCAGACTTGCCAAGGGTTTTTGAAATGGGTTATACAGGTGAAAATGGCAGGAAACTAGGGTCTTCAACAGGACTTGGCCTTTATCTTGTAAAATCCATAGCTAAGGACCTAAACTTAGATATAAAAATCGAATCAGAAGAGGGGAAATTTACAAAAATCATGATAAATTTTCCAAAACTTACAAAATTGTAAGAAAAGGGGTCTCTTTGTAAGCTGGGCAAAGGGACTTATTTTTGTAAAGCCTTTATAATTATATTATGAGAGGTGAAAATATGTTAGAAATAAAAAACTTAAGAAAAATTTATAAGGAAAATACAGCAAATGCTGTGACTGCCCTAAAGGATGTAAATTTGAAAGTCGAGGACGGGAATTTCCTAGCCATCATGGGTGAGTCAGGATCAGGAAAGACCACACTTTTGAATATCATCTCCCTTATTGATAAGGAAACTAGCGGGCAAATTTTCCTTGATGACAAGGAAATCCTGTCCTTATCTGATAAGGAAAAGTCAGATTTTAGGAGGGATAATTTTGGCTATATCTTCCAAGATTTTAATCTTTTAGATAATTTTGATGTTAGGGAAAATATCCTTTTGCCTTTGGTATTAAGGGAAGAAAATCCAGAAGATTTTGAAGATAAGCTTATGCCTATTGTTAATAAGCTTGGAATTGCTGAACTTTTAAATAAGTATCCGGCTGAAATATCCGGTGGCCAAAAGCAAAGGGTGGCTGTAGCAAGGGCCTTAATTATAAGACCAAAAATAATATTGGCAGATGAACCAACAGGCCAACTCGATTCTTCATCTAGCGAAGATTTGTTAAAGTATTTTGAAAAAATAAACGCCGAGAAAAACACAATTCTCATGGTGACTCACTCAAATATTGCAGCTTCTTTTGCCAAAAGAGTCTTATTTATCAGAGACGGCAAGATTTTCAATGAAATATACAAGGCAGATGACAGCAGAGATCAGTTTTATAAGAGAATTTCAGATTCACTAAACTTTTTAAGGGCGGCAAAAAATGAAACTCACTAAGCGCCTTGCCCTAGATGGGATTAGAAAAAATAAGGAAGTCTATCTTCCATATATTTTGATTTATGCTTTTATGGTGTTTTCATTGACTTCAATCCTGCTTTTAATGAATGCCGATACTTTAAAAGATTTTTACGCCATGTCTAGCATCTATTATATATTGAAAATTGCTATTTATGTAATGGGGATTTTTTCGCTGATATTTTTATATTATTCTGATGGATTTTTATTAAATAAAAGGCTTAAGGAAATCTCCCTCTATGCGATTTTAGGCCTTGATAAAAAACATCTTTCGAAAATTTTGGCCTTAGAATCCTTGATAATATCTGCTTTAGGATATTTAATTGGGATTATATCAGCTAGTGTAATTTATAAATTGCTAGAAACAATTTTTTTAAAGCTCATGCTAATGGAAGGAAATTTCTACCTAAGTTTTGCGAGAGATGCTTATATAATTAGCTTCTTGGTTTTTGCAGGAATTTCCCTACTAATTTTATTGACTAGGATTATAAAGATAAAAAGAAAATCAGTCCTGGACTTATTTAAGGAAGAAAAGACCTTCAAAAGGCCAAGGGGTATGGTATTAAGTGCGATTGTATCAGTAATTTTGCTTGGGTCTGGATATTACTTAGCCCAAACTATAAACAATCCTTTAAAGGCTCTTAGCTACTTTTTCTTGGCGGTTGTTCTTGTAATGATAGGAACATTCTTCCTTTTTTCATCACTTTCAATAGTGATTTTAAAATTGATGAAGGCTTCCAAATCTTATTACAAGACCGAAAGATTTATTTCGGTTTCTAGCCTTATTTTTAGGTTAAGGTCAAATGCCAAGGGACTTGGATCAATTACAATCATGTCCACAGCTGCTATTATTTTATTATCATCAGCCATAGCTCTTTATAGGAGTGCTGAGGATGTGGGATCTAGGCAATATCCAAGAGCTGTGGGTCTAGCTTCTGTTGATGAATATTCTATAGACCAGGTTAAAAAAATCATCAAGGACAATAATTTAGAGGCAAAAAATATTCAAGATTACAAGGCGGTCTTTGCCTTTGAAAAAGATGGCAAAAATTTTAATACAAGCAAAGAATCTTATGTCTTTGACAAGGCAAATTCTCTTGACCATAAGTCCATGGGAATACTCGTGGAAGTCAATGACGAATCAATACCAGAAACATCAGGGTTAAAAGATGGGGAGTTTTTACTCTATAAAGACCCTAAGCTGGCTGATATCTCAGAACTTAATATAAATGGTAAAACATTAAGGAAAAAGGCAGATATTAAGGATTATCCATATAAAAATTCTGGAAATAATTCGATAGTGTCCTATATGTTTGATTTTTATTATCTAATAGTTAAAAATTTGGACCAAAGTTTTAGCATAGGTGATAATAAAATAGTCCATGTCTATAATTTTGATTTATCAGATGAGGATATGAAGGTTTTCAAGGAAAAAACTAAGGATATTCAAAATGAGTTTGGCATAGGCTTTCATGATGATTTTGTCTTGGAAGGCTACAAACTCTACGGGGCAATATTTTTTGTTGGAATCTTTCTTGGCTTAATTTTTATGGTTGCAACTGGCCTGATAATTTATTACAAGCAAATCCAAGAGGGTTTTGCAGATAAGAATAAATACCAAAGCCTAAGAAAACTTGGCATTGGCGAAGAAAAAATCAAAAAAACTATAGACAATCAGGTTTTGGTATTTTTCTTCCTACCTTTGATAGTTGCAGGCATCCATGTAGCTTTTGCCTTTAGGATGATTTCAAAAATATTTGTTATGCTAGGATCTGTCAATGAATCTATAAAAATTACTTCCTTTATAATAGGATTTGTAATTTTTGCTATTCTGTATCTCATTTATTACAAATTAAGTAGCAGGCAATATTATAAGATAATATCATAAAATTTCGGCTCTTTTGAGTCGATTTTTTATTTGAATGTTTATTTTTAATGATTCTCTTGACCAAAGTGAAGCCCTGAGTTATATTATAGGTATTGAGGAGTATAAATGCAGAAAAAATCATTAATTAGTAATTATTTAAAATATTTGATACCAACCATCACGACCATGACGCTTTTTTCGACCTATACCATGGTGGATGGTATTTTTGTTGGAAGGGGCGTTGGTAGCGAGGGCCTGGCAGCTGTAAATATTTCCATGCCCTTTGTTACCCTTTCTTTTGCCTTTGCAATTTTGATTTCGATCGGGTCCTTAAACCTGATTGCCCACGAAAAGGGTAGGCGAAATAAGGAGGGAGCCGATGCTTTTTTTAGCCTTGGCGTTACAATTTCAGCCGTCTTTGCTCTGGGACTTTCAATTTTAGGCTATATTTTCATAAATCCTCTTGTTATGGTTTTGGGTGCAAGTGGCCACATGGTAGAGATGGTTAAGGAATATTTGTCCATAATTATTTTCTTTTTGCCTTTTTATCTCACTTCTTATGTTTTTGAGATAATGGTAAAGGCAGATGGGAGACCATCTCTTACAACTATCCTTATGCTGATGTCGGCCCTCACAAATGTAGTTCTTGACTATATCTTTATCTTCAAATTTCATTGGGGCTTGTGGGGGGCAGCTGTGGCGACAGGTTTGGCCCAGACCATACCTACCATTGGCTATATGATTTACTTTTTATCGCCAAAATCTTATTTGAATTTTAGGAAATTTAGGGTCAAGGCCTTTATGTTTAAGGAAATTTTTTCATATGGTTTTCCTGCATCCTTGTCAGAGCTTTCAACAGGTTTTTGTATCTTGGTTTTTAACCTCGCTATAGGAAGGCTTTATGGGGAAGTGGGGCTGGCAGCCTTTTCTGTAATTGCTTATGTAATGACCTTTGTGGTTAATACTATGCTTGCTATAAACCAGTCAAGCCAACCACTTTTGGGTTTTTATTACGGAGCTCAGGAATATGACAAGATTCCTATTATTAGAAAATACATGCTCATATCTGTGGCGGTTCTATCCTTGTTAATGGTTGGTGCTATAGAA
>NZ_CAUPFR010000092.1:0-6225 GCF_963510575.1 uncultured Anaerococcus sp.
AATCAATAATCTCGTCTGCTTCTTTTCTAGGGAATTCTTCTACCATAATTCCATCTTCAACATAAATGTCGTTTTTAGAAATTTTTACGTCATCAAATCCGTAAAAGTTGGTAAAAATTTGCTTCATTTTATTCTTCCACGTCGTAAATGTGTCCACAGTAGGCACATTTATAGGTCTTTTCTTCCTTATTTATGAGGATAAATTCACTTTGAACTTCTCTTTCAGTTGTAGATACACATTTTGGATTTTGACAAGTTAGGATATCAATAGCCTTTTCAGGTAGCTTTAATTCAAGTTTTCTAACTACCTTTTCATTTTCAATGATATTTACAGTTGCTGTTGGGTCTATAATTGAAACAGCGTCTAGGTTTATATCAATATTGTTTGCGATTTTTAATATATCCTTTTTGCCAAATCTTGTTGAAGAAGCATTTAAAATTATTGCCACTTCGTCTTTTAAATCTTTTAAGTCTAAAAGATTATATATTTGCATACCTAGTCCTGCTCTAATATGGTCTATTACTATTCCGTCTTTAATGCTTGTGATTTCAATCATTGTTTGCCTCCAATAATTTTATAATAAGTGCCATTCTAACATACATACCAAATTTAGCTTGTTTGAAATAAACAGCTCTTGGGTCATCGTCAACTTCTTTAGCTATTTCATTTACCCTTGGAAGTGGGTGCAATACTATCATATCTTCTCTAGCCCTATTCATTTTTTCCTTATCTAGTAAGTAGGAATCTTTAAGTCTTGTATATTGGGCATCAGAGTAAAATCTTTCTCTTTGAATCCTTGTCATATAAAGAATGTCAATCTTATCAATCACTTCATCAAGACTTCTTACTTCCTCATACTCAGAATTTTCATCAAATACTTCTTCCTTTAAATATTGTGGAAGTTTTAATTCTTCTGGAGAAATTAATATGTATTTATTTCCCTCAAAAAGATTTAAGATTTTAATCAATGAGTGAACAGTCCTTCCATATTTTAAGTCACCACAAATACCTATAACATGGTTGTCAAAACTTTCTTTGTAATTGCTAATAGTTAGCATATCTGTTAAGGTTTGAGTTGGATGTTGGTGACCACCGTCTCCTGCGTTTATAATTGGGCAATCAGCTGCAAGACTTGCAAGATAGGCAGCACCTTCTTGTGGATGACGCATTGCAATAATATCTGCATATTGGCTTACGGTCCTAACTGTATCTTGTAAGCTTTCACCTTTCTTTGCTGAAGATACACTAGCATCAGAAAATCCTACTACAGATCCACCTAACCTTAGCATAGCAGATTCAAAAGATAATCTTGTCCTAGTTGAAGGCTCAAAAAAAAGAGTCCCCAATAACTTCCCATCTGCTGAATGAGAAAAATCGGCTGGACTCTTATAAATAGCATTTCCTAGTTCAATAATTTCGAGCAAATCTTTTTTTGTCAAATCGTGCGAATTTAATAAATTTTTTATAGAAATCATACTTTCTCCTTAGATTTTTTAAAATTATACCAGTATATTTCTATCTGTCAAAATTATAATTCATTTATTAAATCTGATATAGACTTTGTTGTAACCATGCCCTTTTCAATGCCTAAATCTGCTAGAATTTCATCTATTTTTGATTGGTTTGTAAATTCAATTTCCATATATGGGTGTGGGTAGGTATTTTTATCCCAAGTATCTATGTCAAACCTCTGGCCTTTATACCTGTAAGAAAATCTTTCTTTTTCACCCTTGTATTTAAGTTTTACACCCATTTTTTCTAAGATAGATGTCATCATAGATACAGAATCAATATGAACTGTAAATTCATTATTTATCCTAACATCTTTCTCGTTTTTTACTTCCTTAAAAGTTAGCTCGATTGGCGCTTTTTTGCCGTCAATTAAGCTTTCTCTAATTCTTAAATATCCTTTTTCAAATTCACCACTTGTAGGTTCAAAAGTATAATTAGTTTGTAATTCCCTGCTCACTTTCTCAGCCCCAAGACTAGTTAATTTTTCTTCCATATCCTTAGGTATAATATTTAAAACTTTTACTTCTATTTCTCTTTGCATTATCCTATCCTTACTGGGTCAAAATCCACATAATCGCCCGACACGCAGACTAATTTGACCCCTTCAAAAATTCCTTCCTTAATCAATCTGTGCCCATTTCCATGAAGATGTCCATAAATAAGAGTATGAGCCTTAAATTCTTTGGCTAAATCAAAAAAATCATTCAAGGATCCATCAGTATTTATTGGCGGGTAATGGAGATTTATAATAAGATTCTTGTCAGATTTACTACTCCTAATAGAATTTTCCAGCCTTAGGAGTTCTCTTTTATAAATCTTTTCATCATGGTCAGTAAAATCTCTGCTATCCCTGCTAATCCAACCCCTAGTTCCACAAATTAGATAATCTTCTACTTCAAAAGAATTATTTTGTAAAAACTCTATGGTTTCAAAACCTAGCTGGTTAAGTTTATTTAATGAAGACCACCAAAAATCATGATTACCCTTCATCAATATTTTTTTACCAGGAAGCCTTTCAATTTTTTCTAAATCAATTTGAGCATTTTTTATATCCATAGCCCAAGATATATCACCTGGAACTAAGACCGTGTCCTCATCTTTTATTTTATTTTTCCAATTTGAGAAGATTTTTTCCTGGTAATTTTTCCAGGCTTCTCCAAAAACCTCCATAGACTTTTCTTCAGTATAGTCCAAGTGAAGGTCAGCTAGAGCATATATCATCTATCCTCCAATTGTATAAAATTTACACTTATATTTTCAACATCAAAAAATTCTTTTTCTCTTTTATGGCAGGTAAAATATATTATCTGCCTTGTTAAAGATTCATCAAGAATTAGGTATAAAAATCTTCTTAATCTTTCAATATCATAATTTATAAAAGCATCATCAAGAATCAAAAACGTATCCTTAATACTTTGTTTAGCTAAACTAAGTTTCATGGCAAAATTTACCTGATCAAAATATCCCTTTGACAACTGTTTTTCATCATAAGTAAAACTAGACTTATCCCTAATCTCTATATCTAAACTCTTATTAAAACTTATATCAAATTCAGACTTACTTGATTCTTCAAGGATTGTTTTTAATTCCTTATTTAGCTTATAAATTTCAGCCCTATTTTCATTAGCAATTTCTAAAATAATTTTTTTAGCAATACTTATTGCCTCTATTTCATCTTGAAGCTTGTTTAATTTTTCTGATTGGTATCTTAACTCATCCCTTAATCCTGCTTCATTTTGCAAGATATTGTCTATTGATAAAAGACTTTTTTCTTGAGAGTGAATCCTAAGTCTTGATTCTTTTATTTCCTTTTCAAGCCTTGCAATCTCATCTAATTCTTTCAGATTGTCATAATCATCCAAATCAAAATCAATTTCCTCTTCGCCTTTATTAAAAGCTAAATCCTGCTTTTTTAAAATATCTAATACTTCTACAATTTTCCCTCTTTCAGAAAGAAGATTTTCATATTTTAAAAATCGACGCCTTAGATTATTATACTCAGATGAATTCTTTCCTCCATCTTTATTAGTTTGCTTATAGATTATATAAATAAAAGGAAAAACTAATAATAAAAGGTAAAACTTCCTTAATATGGTAGCCATCAAAATTATAGCTATACAAGCAAAAAAATAAATAATCCTATAATCAATTCTATTTTCTGTTTTTTCTTCGCTAATCCAATCAAATTCCATACCTTTTAAGTCATCGTAGCTTTCTAATTCCTTATCTATGCCAAAAAGTTTATCAGACCAATTTCGGTAAGACTTAAAATTATCATCAGATCTTTTCTTATTAAAAATTTGATTTACTTGCTTTTTTCGTTCACAATTTTTTTCGTTAATAGCTAGAATATTTTTTTCTTCATCTAATTTTTGATATGACTGGTAAAAATCTTTTTTTAACCTATCGATTTCTGAGATTTGTTCTTCTAAATCTTTTATTTTTTCCTTTGTTTTATAATAAGGTTTGGTATAGGCCCTATCAGTTCCAATTTCTTTAAGCCTATTATCAAGTATTTCCAAAGAATTTTTTATGGAAAATTTGTAGTCTATATCGCTTGAAGCAAGTTTTTCTAAAACTTTTTTCTTGCTATCTTGGCTAATTTCTTGGATCTGTTCGGATGAAATATAGGATTTGTATATATCATAATCCACTCCAAGAAAATATTTCCCTGGAGCATTTAAGTCGGATTTCTTTAGTTTCACTTCCTTATTTTCGCTTAAATTACTAATCCTATAATCGCCACTATCGAAATCTCTAAATAAAAGATACTTCTGGCCATCCTTAATCAACTTAATTTCTCCGGCATAAATATAGGAAGATTTTGGCCTATAATTTTCTCTTTTATTAGAAAAACTGATTCTTAATTTCCCCTCATCAAAACCATAAAACATTCCTTCTATAAAATTTTTTATGGTAGTTTTTCCTGATTCATTTAGACCATAAATTAGGTTAAAAGATGGGTCTAGCCTTATTGTTTTGTTTTGAAATTTACCAAAAGATTTTATATTTAATTCTTCAATATAAATCCTAGTCATCCTTGCTCCTATAAATCGCATCTAAACCTAATTCTAAGGCTCTCGCTTGGATATCATTTAAATCATCAGGGAATTTTTTCCTATACTTTTCTAATAGGGAATCTGGGTAAAAATTAACCAAATCATAGAGTGACGATCTTTCATCCACTCTAATTTGAATATAATCTGCATTTATAGCCTTTTTTAATTTATTAATATTGACCTGCCTATCAAAATTTATTCTTAAGTAATTTTCCCTCTTGGATTCTAGCTTAGAATTAACAAATGTTATCAAATCATCATCATTATTAAAATCATCTAGATCTAATTTCAAATCATAAAATTTCATTATCGAAGAAGCGACATGGCTTATTTTCCCTTGATCATATAGGATATAACCATAATCATATATATCTGAAAAATCACCTGGTTCAATAGATCCAGCATAGTAAATATTATTACCAAAATTTTCCCATTTATGAATATGGCCTAAAGCCACATAATCAAAACCTATTTTTTTTAATTTTTCTAAGTTTAAATCCAGATAAGTAGATTTAGGATTATTTATAGTCCCGTGACCTAGTAAAATATTGAAATAATTAGGGTCTAAGTCTATATCATAGGAAAATTCTTGATTAAAAATCCTATCTTTATAGGATAAACCATAAATCCTTGTTGAATTGATTTCGTAATACTCAAGATTTTCGTCAGTGAAGATGTGGAAATTTTCAGGCTTCATTTTTAAAATAGCTTTATTATCTTCTCCGATGTAGTCGTGATTTCCTGCAACATAAAAAACATCCTTGCCAAAGTCAGATATTTTATCAAAAAGTTCCTTATAATCCCTTATTGTAAAAAAGGCTCTTTCATACAAGTCACCGGCTATCAAGAAAAAATCAACATCCGAATTTTTATCCAATATATTTTCAAATGACTTTTTATTATTTCCCCTAATCTTATTTGAAAATTCACTTTTAAAGCTATACCTATCTCCGAGATGGCAATCAGCCAAGTGGATAAATTTCATATAAGGTTTACACTTTCTATGAGTTTCTTGTCGGCTTTTATATTATAAACAGTAAGTGACCCATTGTCTATCCAAAATGATTGCCAATTTGCAAGGTCTTTTAAAATCCAAAACAAGGTTGATCTTATGGCTATACCGTGACTTATGGCAAGAATATTTTTGTCTTCTTTTGATTTTTCATCAAGAAAGGAACCTAATCTCCTAATTACATCTCTTCTTGATTCTCCATTTGGATAGGCTAAATCAAAATACGATGCTTTTTCCTTTTCAAAAAAATCTTTGTGATTTTCTCTCACATCATAAATGTTTTGACCCTTAAAGTCCCCAAAATCCATTTCATTTAACCTTGTATCAACCAAAAAATTATCAAAGCCTAAAATCTTAGCGGTTTCTTGGCTACGAATTAAGCCAGAAGTATAAACTTGGTCAATTTGGTAATTTTTTAATAGTTCTTTAGTCCTATCAAGTATATATAAACCCGATTCTTCAAGTCTAGTATCGGGAGTTGAGTATTTTTTTTCTATATTTGCTCTAGTAAGACCATGTCTTACAAAAATAATTTTCATATTCCACCTCACTAATAATTATAACAAAATTTATCTTTTTATCTAGTTTTGGCAAAATAAAAGACGGTTTCCCGCCTTTTATTATTCTCCACTGGACATGGC
>NZ_CAUPFR010000093.1:0-6212 GCF_963510575.1 uncultured Anaerococcus sp.
ACTCGGCCGAGATACTTTTGACCTAGAAGATGCCCTAGGAGCTGGCGAAAATTTCTTATGTTCAGCTGACCTTAAGGATTTCATAGAAAAACACAATCTAGACCTATCCCTCGATGGAAAAATTAACCCAAGGGACGCCTTTGGCAGCCATTCTGATGCTGACCACGTTTACAACACTCCAAGAGCTTGGGTTTTGCAAAGATTTTTCAACCCTAGGTCTAATACCTATGACGGAATTGACGCTGACCTAAGACCTGACGATGACGACCTTCCATGGGCAAGGGTGCCTGAGAGAAAAATCACAGTTGAGGATATCAAATATGCCCTCTCCCACCACTTCCAAGGCACTCCTTACGACCCATACAAAAAGCACGGAGACGCATCTCAAGCAGGAGCCTTCCGTCCAATCGGCATAAACAGAAATAACTTCCTTGGTCTTACCCAAATCAGAAGCGATAGGCCTGATCCAATCAAAGCTATAGAATGGCTTGCCCTTGGCTCAAACGTCTTTAACACCATGGTGCCATTTTATGTAAATATCACCGATACCCCTGCTTATTTGAGAGATACTACTGGCAAGGTCACCACAGAATCTTTCTACTGGATTAACAGGATTATAGCAGCCCTTGCAGACCCACACTTTGCTGATACAGCTAATTTAATTGAACGCTACCAGGAAAAAGTTGGATCTTTTGCTTGGAAAGTTATTTACAAAACAGATGAGAAAATTATAAGGGAAAATCTTTCTAGGGAAGACTCTATAAAAGTCCTAGAAGTAGCCAACCAAGAAATTGCAGACTTCCTCAAAGAAGCAAGCCAAGACCTCTTAGACCAAGTTCTCTATGTAGCATCAAACAAGATGAAAAATAGCTTTTCAAGATCAGATGCCTAAAACTTGCCCGAGCCAAGCTCGGGTTTTATCTTTAAAAATTTATAAAAGGAGTAAATATGTCAAAAACCCTAGGACCAATCCACTACCTAATGTACGAAAAAATCAAATTCCAAGATAAAATCACAGATTTTTTGCTTGATGGAGATTTTTCTCAAATACAATATGAACCTGTTTCTACCAAGCCCTTGGAGGAAATTTTAGACCAGGAAAATATCCACGGCTACCTCCAAGAAAAAATAGATATAGTTGAAAGTCGCCTTGCCAAAGCCCTCAGCCTTTGCAAAAATCCTAGCGAAAAGCTTTTTAAACTCGGACAAAAATGTGGCAAGGGTAAGGATTTTTCTAACTTTGAGGAAATTTTTACCGACCTCAACACTTATCTCTTAGACGGTATGCCTTGTGATCAAGGCCTTTCAGCCGTTCTAGATGGGGATAGTTTGTATTTGATAACCAACACCAACCTTCATAAAAAATACCAAGACGCTATAGACCTTGAAAATTCGAGAAATGCCTCTTGCGAAGGTGGCCACAGCCACGACCACCACGAGTCTTTTGAAGTCGGAGCGGGCGTGGTAAATGACCTAAAATCCGAAGAATCTACCTACCACAAGTACAGATTAGACTTTCTAAGGGGATATTTTTCCGAAAGTCCTTATGAGGTTGAACTTGTAAATGGAATTAATTACAAAATAACAAAAAAATAAGACCCCGAAGGGTCTATAAGCTCTTAAAGCTTGAAAGCTCTCTAAAATAAGAGGGCTTTTTTATTTTAAATTTCCTATATAAATGGATTGTAAAACCTACCTTGGTTTAGGAAAAATAGGGAAATTCCAAGACCTACTAAAACTAGGGTAATAAACAAAACTAAAAAGTCCTTTTTCCCAAAGGGTCTAGCCTTGTACCAAGTCCTAGTTTTATTTTTCCCAAAACGTCTTAATTCCATGGCTTGGGCTATGGTTTCTATTCGCTCTAGGCTGTCAAAAATTAGGGGAATTACAATATTAGAACTCGCCTTAATTCTCTTTATAAGACCTGCCTTCTCGCTCATTTCTATCCCCCTAGCCTGGCTTGCCTGCCTAATGTCAAAATAAGATTTTTGTATATCCGGTATATACCTAAGGGCAAGGGCAACAGCGTAAGAGATTTTGTAGGATAGGCCAATCCTATTTAGGCTTGATGAAAATTCGGATGGGTCTGTGGCAAAAATAAAAACGATAGCCAAGGGAATGGTTGAAAAATACTTAAGAGCGACGTTAAATTCGTAAAAAACTTGCTCCAAAGTTAGGGCATACCTGCCAGTCCCAAAAATAAGTGTCCTTGACCCATAGAGTTTAACCCCATAGGCTGGCTCAAAAATATAAATGGCAAGGATATTGATTAGGGAAAAGGCTGCGACAATTTTTATCAAAAATGCCACATCTTCCCAATGAATTTCTGCAATTTTCATTGCCAAAAGCGATAGGCCCATGACTAAGATTAGAAACCTGGTATCGTAGCTTGTCATGACTATTACTGAAAGGAGGATAAAAGTGAGTAGTTTTGTTGTGCCAGAAAGCTCGTGAATAAATGTATCGTTCTTGATATATCCCAGAGTCTTATTCATCGTTTGCTCCTTTCGTAGCCTATAAAGGTCTCTATAAAATCAAGGGCATCCATGGTTTCAAGCCTAGCTCCAAGCTTAAAAAGCGAAGTCTCGGCGAGGTTTGCCCTATCGAGCAGGTCGCTTTGGGTAAAGAGCTCTGCAGGAGTCGTATCAGCTAGGATTTCCTTATCGCCGATTACAATGGCCCTGTCAGTGTATTCCTCAATCAGGTGCATATCGTGGCTAATCATTAGGATTGTTAGGCCATATTTCTTGTTGATTTTCCTTATAAATTCCATCATTTTTGTGTAGTGGTGGAAGTCTTGGCCGGCTGTCGGTTCGTCCATGATAATCACTTCTGGGTCTAAAACCAAAATCGAAGCAATGGTGACCCTACGCCTTTGCCCATAGGAAAGGGCAGAAATCGGCCACTTTCTAAAGGGATATAGACCACATATTTCAAGGGCAGAGTGGACTTTTTTTTGGATTTCTTCTTCAGAAAATCCCCTCACCCTCAAACCAAAGGCTACTTCATCAAAAATCATAGTCTTTGAAATCATGGCATTTGGATTTTGGAGGATAAAACCAACCTTATCGGCGATTTCCTTTATAGATAGATTCTTGGAATCCTTGCCACCTATAAAAATTTTCCCAGAGTCTGGTCTCAAAAACCCGCACATAAGCTTGGCTAGGGTTGATTTTCCAGCCCCATTTGGACCTAAAATCGAAATTATTTCCCCCTTGTCAATCTCAAGACTTAGATTTTCCAAAATATTTTCCCTTTCATAGGAAAAAGTAAGATTTTCTATTTTTATAACTTTTTCACCAGATTTTTTTAAAACTTGTCTTCTTTGTCCCCTTGCCCAGTCTTCAATTTTAGCAAGGTCGGTTGAACTTATCTCAACTTCCTCAAAATCAGCCAGCCTATGGTAAGCAGAAATATCTACTCCTGCATAGTCCATAGCGTCTATATAAAGTGGCCTTCTGATGCCGATTTTCTCTAAAATATCTGATTTTAAAAGGTCAGTCGGACTCAAGCTCGCAAGGATTTTTCCACCATCAACAACAACTATCCTGTCTGGGTCAAGGAGAAGGGCCTCTTCAAGCCTATGCTCAATTACGATTACAGTATAGCCAAGCTCATCAGCTAGCCTTTTTAAAAGCTCCATGGTCTTTCTACCAGACTTTGGGTCAAGATTTGCCAGAGGTTCGTCAAGCAATAAAATCGGCACATCTGAAACCAAGACCCCAGCTATGGAAACTGATTGCTTTTGGCCACCAGAAAGTTCTCCAGGTTTCATTTCCAATAATTTCCCTAGACCTAGGTCGCCAGCCCATTTGCTGACGATTTTTTTCATCTCTTCCTGGTAAACATTGTCATTTTCCAATGAAAAGGCAATGTCTTCTGCGACTGTAAGGCCTACAAATTGGCCATCTGTATCTTGGAGAACAGTACCTACAGACAAGGATAGGTCAAAAATCGACGAATCTTTTAGGTTTTTTCCGTCAATTAGACAAGTTCCTCCAATATCGCCAGGAAAAGTGTTTGGTATTTGTCCATTTAGGCTCTTGGCAAGGGTGGACTTGCCAGAGCCTGATGGGCCCACGATCACGATTTTTTCGCCCTTTTTCACCCTTAAGTCAATGTCAAAAAGCGAAGGTTCGACCTGGGACTTGTATTTAAAATTGTACTTGTCAAAAAATACGAGGTCTTGTCTATTTTCCATATATCCTAATCTCTTTTTAGTGAATTATCTGCTGTTCTTGTTTTAGCGTAGGCTGCGATTAAAATTGTGCCTAGGATACCAACTGCAAGTGAATTTAGTCCAGCTGATACAAAACCTTGGGCAAAAACCTTGTTGACTGGTTCTGAATAGATTAAAATATCTAAAACTGGTGCAATGATTCCCCAGCAAAGAACATTTACAATTATTTGGCCCACATTGAATTTAACCATGTCTTTTTTTGTAAAAGAACCTTGGGAAATGTTTATTTTTGAACCAACAAGTCCATAACCTAGGCCGGTGATACCTGATGTGACAACCCATGACCACCATAGACCGTAAGTTAGAAGGTCCTTAATAGCGTGGCCAATAAAACCGATTAGGGCACCGGCAACTGGTCCAAAAAGAACAGACATCAAAGCTAAAAATGGATAGGTTGTTTCAACTGAAGTATTAGGTATAAAGCCAACTGGTATAGATAAGTACCTACCAAGGATAAAAAATACAGCAGCGCCAATACCGATAGCTACAATTGTAGTAATAGAATTATTCTTTTTCATTATTGCTCCTTTTTAATAAAAATACTCCAATCTGCCCCTGTACCGATTTGGTAGGTAGCAGAAAATGACGCTTGGTTGATTGCAATACCAAGATTGATTAACGAATTGATATAGGCTACAGTTTCACCCAAACCTACATCTGCAAAGGAATGACCAAAGGTCATTTGGTTTTCATATTTTTTGATACCCTTATAATAGATAATAACCTTAATAGTGTCCCCTTGCTTAATATCAGCTTCATTTAGCAAGTCAAGGCTGATATTTGTCCATAAAGATCCAAACCTAATATCTAAGATGTCAACAGTTCCCTCTATAAGCCCGTCAGTGATTTTAGCATCCTTTATGGTTTCATAGCAAAGCTCATCTAGGCTAAGCTCATCTAGGAAATTATAATAAGATAAGTCGCCAGCAAGTTTTGCCCCGTTGTAGGCATAGACGTCCCTACCGTGGAAGGTATGAGAATTTTCAGAAAAAGGAAGCCTATCCTTTATCTCGTCTATAATCCTTGCAGATTCAAGACCTATATATTTTGCCACATGGGAAATTGTGCCATTATCTGGTGTGACTATATAGTGACCAGACTTGGTTTTTACAACTATAGAATGGCGGCTAGACCCAACTCCAGGGTCAACTACTGATACAAAAACTGTACCCTCTGGCCAATACTTGATAGTTTGTAAAAGCCTATAAGATGCTTCAAAAATATTATAGGGCATAATTTCGTGGGTTAAATCGTCTATGGTTAGATTTGGATTAACCATAAAACTTACACCGTGCATGGCAGAAACTGCCCCATCTCCTAAACCGAAATCTGATTGAAAAACTAAAGTGTTCATATAAATTCCTTTCAAATTATTACTAGGATATTATATCAACATAATTCTTTCAGTCAATTTCCATAAATAAATTTTAGGTACGAAAAAACACCCATCGTCCTGATGGATGTGCAGAGTTCCATCAGCCAAGCTTTAGCACCTTACAAAAAGTAGGTTGCTGAAGGATCTCAGAGCTTGTCTCTCCCCTTCTCTTTATGGTAGTTTTATTATACTGTTTTTTATGGGATTTGCTATTATTACCAAGCTTAGAATCATTATTTTTAACAAAATATATAAAAAGATGTTATAATTAATATGTTACTATCCCTATACTGGTAACAGAAAGGGGGTCTTCCAAATGGAGAGAATACTATCTTTCGTATTAGCTATCATGGCAAGTATAATTAGTCACTATATTTGCAAATGGCTAGATAGCTTATTTAAAAATAGTAACTAGCCTACAAAAAAAAGACAGGAGTTAGTAGAGTTCTCCTGTCTTTTTTTGTCTTCCCACTGGGAATACTATCTTTCTAGTCACTTTTATTATACATCCAAACACGCTAAATTCAAGCAAAAGAACTTTAAAGAAAAAAGGTGATGTTGCAGAATAGATTTATCTATTCTGCAACATCACTTTTT
>NZ_CAUPFR010000094.1:0-6202 GCF_963510575.1 uncultured Anaerococcus sp.
ACAACCTAAGATTGAAACACTTGCTTTTTTGAGTATTTCATTAATTTCTGGGTCCTGTCTTTTTAAAATCTCATCTCTCATATCAACCCCCACCAACAAAGGAAAAGACTTCTACTTTTGCCCCATCTTCCAAGATAAATTTATCAAAATCCACTTTTTTAACCAGGTGGCAGTCAACTTCACAGGCCAAAAAATCCGGGTCGTAATTATTTCTTATTAAAAAATCCCTGAGATTTTCTCCCTCAACGAAGGAAACCTCCTTGTCATTTATCTTAATCACTCATTCACCCCCTCAAAAAAAGGCACAAAAAGGACAACCATACCCGAGGTGGTATGCCCCTTTAGTGC
Organism: uncultured Anaerococcus sp.; assembly: GCF_963510575.1. Lineage (GTDB taxonomy): Bacteria > Bacillota > Clostridia > Tissierellales > Peptoniphilaceae > Anaerococcus. The sequence goes on from NZ_CAUPFR010000094.1 coordinate 349, forward strand.
CATGACTCTCATTTTTTTAATTTTTCCAAGTCTTTTTGCATTAAAAAAGACCCCTCTAGGGGCCTTTAAACTCTAATTCTCAGCTTTCTTACGCAGGTTTTAACCTAACAAGTTTAAAGGGTTGATGTATATCTCTCAGCAAATTGCACCCCTAGCTACTAATATTATAAGGCAATTCCAAATAATTTCAATTTTATTTTTAACTAATATTTCAAATATTGAAATTGCTTATAAATTCTTTATTTTTTTGTATTTCACATAGGCGTTGGCAGTCATTAAGATGGCAGCAATTAGGATTAGCCACCAAACATCCCCACCCTTCCTAAATTGGAGGAAGGCTAGGAGGCAAACCAGGCCTGCACTTGCACAAGATGTGTAAAATTCAAGTTGGTCTAAACTATTTTTTCTCATCAATAACTGCCCTTAGGGTGTTCCAAGAAAGTAGGGCACAGTTTACCCTTTGTGGCATATTTTGAATATTCTTGAAGGCTACAGCATCTTCGAGTTCTTCAAGTTCTTCGTCTGTCACATCTTCTCTTTTGATCATCCTTTGGTAGATATCTGCCATTCTGTCAGCTTCTGCCATAGTTTTTCCTACAAGCATATCACACATTACAGATGTTGCAGCTTGGCTAATGGCACAACCATCACCTGTGAAGGCTGCGTCCACAATCTTATCTCCATCTAGTTTTAATTGCAAAACTATTTCATCGCCACAAGATGGATTGTGGCCGTCTTCCTTGATGTCAGGGTCTTCTAGGTCATGCTTGTTTGCTTGGTTTCTTGAATGATCTAGGATAATCTGACTGTAAATTTCTTGCATATCCATTATAGTCCCATCACCTTTCTTACTTCTCTTAAGCTTTTTGCAAAGATTTCAACCTCTTCTTTTGTGTTGTATATAGCAAAAGATGCCCTGGCTGTAGATGAGATTCCAAGATAGGTGTGTAAAGGCATGGCGCAGTGGTGGCCACTCCTTACAGCAACATTTTTAGAATCTAGGATAGAGGCTATATCGTGTGGGTGGATATCTTCGAAGGCAAAGGCTATAAGAGCCCCTTCTTCACAGCTTGTTGGATGGACAATTTTAATATTTTCTATGTCCTTGATTAAGTCGTAGGCATAGTGAGTTAATTCCATCTCGTGGGCGTGGATATTTTCCATGCCGATTTTTTCCACGTATTTTATAGCTTCTATGAGACCTATAACCCCACCAACATTTGGTGTTCCTGCCTCAAATTTTAGAGGTGGTTTGGCAAAGGTTGAATAATCTTCATAGACATATTCTATCATATCTCCGCCTAAGTTAAAAGGTTTCATCTTATCAAGAAGGTCATATTTTCCATAAAGAACTCCAATTCCCATTGGAGAATAAATCTTATGGCCAGAAAATACAAGAAAATCACAATCTAAGTCCCTAACGTCAATCTTTTTGTGAGCTACAAGTTGGGCCGCGTCTACGATAGTTGTGGCATTTACTTCTTTTGCCCAGCCTATTATTTTTTTGACATCAATAATTTCACCAGTCACATTTGACGCACCGGTAACTGAAACTATCTTTGTTTTTTCATTAATCTTTGCCTTTAAATCCTCATAGTCAAGTGAATGATCATCCTTAAGGTAGGCAAAAACAAGCTTAGCGCCTGTCGCCTTTGCCACCATCTGCCAAGGAACTAGGTTGGCGTGGTGTTCTAATATGGTAATTAAAACCTCATCGCCAGCCTTTAAATTATCAAGTCCATAAGAATAAGCAAGGAGGTTCATAGCCTCTGTTGCAGTCTTGGTGTAGACAATTTCATTTCTGGTTTTGGCATTTATAAATTTTCTAATTGCTTCCCTACCATTTTCATAGGCTTCTGTTGCTACCCAAGAAAGATAATGGGCACCTCTGTGAGGGTTGGCATTTTTATACCTATAATAGGTGTCAACTGCTTCTATCACCTGTCTTGGCTTTTGGCTGGTGGCAGCTGTATCTAGGTAGATTACGTCCTTGCCAACCTTCTTACCATCAAGATAGGGAAAGTCTTTTCTAATTTCTTCTACATTCATATTAGAACCTTGAATTTAGCTCGTGAACTTCGTCTGCAATTTTTTTGCGAAGATCTTCGTCTTCTATCCTATCAAGGGCTGGGGCAAAATTTGCCTCAAGCATCATAGATTCAGCTTGTCTTTTGCTAAAACCACGGCTCATGATATAAAATAGCATTTCCCTGTTCATCCTACCTACGCTTGCTGCGTGCTTTCCTCTTACTTCTCTTTCTTCGTTTAAAAGTACTGGGGCAGACTTATTTACAACCTCATCTGAAAGCATCATTGAATAATCACCAATCTTGCCATCAGCCTTGGTACAGCCACGTCTTAGGTCAACAATTCCCTTAAAGTTCTTAACTGCCTTATCTTTTAAAGCGCCATTAAACAAGGTATTTGAATCTGTGTTTATGCCATAATGCTCATTTACAGTCAAAAGGTCAAGGTATTCCTCTTTAGATTTGAAGTAAACTCCATTTTCAACTACCTTAGCTTCTTCGCCCCTAAGGATATTTCTGATATTAACCATGGATTTGGTAGCCCCGATTTCAATATAAGTCACATCAAGGTCTGCCCTATCGCCAAGTCTAGTTGCGATTGAGTTTAGGTTAGTAGATTCGTTTTTAAGATCAACTACCACCACAAGTTTAACCTTAGAACCATTTTCTAAGTTAACTAGGATTTGAGAATTTACAAAAACCTTACCCTCAGCAAGGTCTGAAAAACTTACCAAAAATGAAGAGGAAGTATTAGCCCTTGCGTTTATCTCAACATTTGACACAAGGATATTATTCTCATCGTTCATCTCTAGGTTTATAAATTCTGTTTGCCTGTTTTCATCAATATCAAAACTTAAGAAGTGGTTTCTAAAGTCTTTGTTTTCTTTATTTATTTCTTTGGAAAGTCCGTAAGTTTCGCCTTCAAAAGCTTTCTCTACTTGACTTAGGCCCTCTCCAAGAGTTTTTCCATAAAAAGGCTGGCTTTTAATTTCAACTCGGTCATAATCAGCGTTGTTAAGACCTAGGTAGGCCCAAGTTGGGGCCCTCATTTCATTTATCTTTGTCATCAGCCGTTTGCTCCTTCCAATTCCATATCAATCAAATTATTCATTTCAACTGCATATTCCAAAGGTAAGAGCTTAGAAATTGGCTCTGCGAAACCTCTTACAATCATTGATTTGGCTTCTTCTTCTGGAATACCCCTGCTCATTAGGTAAAATACCTGGCCTTGGTCAATTGAACCTATCTTTGCTTCGTGACCACAGTCTACATCATCATTTCTGATGTCTAAAACTGGGATGGTATCTGATTGACTTTCCTCTGAAATCATGAGGTTTTCACAGTCAACAGTTGATTTTGACCCTTGAGAATTTTTCCTCATAGCAACTAAAGAACGGGTCATGGACTTGCCATTGCCAGCTGTAATTGACTTGGTTAGGGCTGTTGAGAAAGTATTTGGGGCAAGGTGGATCATAGAGCAACCGTTGTCTATATATTGACCGTCACCTGCAAAGGTAATACCTGTATATTCTGCTCTCGCACCTTCTCCAGCGAGGATTGATGTTGGATAAAGCATAGAAACTTTTGAGCCAAAGGAACCTGATACCCAAATCATCTTGCCGCCTTCTTGGATGATGGCACGCTTAGTATTTAGGTTGTACATATTTCTAGACCAGTTTTCAATGGTAGAAAATCTAACTTCAGCGTTTTTACCGACAAAGATTTCTACAGAACCTGCGTGGAGGTTTACAACATTGTATCTTGGAGCTGAACAACCTTCGATAAAGTGAACTATGGAATTATCCTCAGCTATAATCATAGTGTGCTCAAATTGGCCAGCACCTGGTGCATTTAGCCTGTAATAAGATTGGAGCGGGATATCAACCTTAACTCCTTCTGGCACGTAAATTAAAGACCCACCTGACCAAACAGCGCCGTGTAGGGCTGCATACTTGTGTAATGTTGGTGGAATAGCCTTTTGGAAATATTTTTTAACTAGGTCTTCGTATTCCCTAACTGCTGTTGAAAAGTCAATGAAAATTACACCCTGGTCTGATAAGTGCTTTTGGATAGAGTGGTAAACTTCCTCACTATCGTATTGAGCACCAACACCAGCTAGAGATTCTTGCTCAGCTTGAGGAATACCAAGCCTGTCAAAGGTATCTTTTATATCTGATGGAAGGGCTTCCCAAGTAGATTTCTTATCTGTAGGTGGTTTTACATAGGTTGTGATATCTGCCATATTAAGTTCTGAAAGATCCGGACCCCATGATGGATTAGGAGTTTTCTCAAAAATTTCTAGAGACTTAAGTCTCCTCTTTCTCATCCATTCTGGTTCGTTTTTCTTATCGGATATCTCATTTACAATATCAGCATTTAAGCCCTTTTCTGTAATATCTGAATATATAAATTCATTAAAGAAATCATAGTAACCACGATCTATGTCCTTTAATTGTTCTTCAATATTAATCTCTTTCATATTACACCCATTCGTAGCCTTCGGCCTCAATCTTATCCATTAGGCTATCGTCACCAGTTTCTTGGATGACACCGTCTTTTAGGATGTGAACATAATCAGCCTTGATATTTGCTAAAATTTCCCTGTGGTGGGTGATGATAATAACTGATTTTTCCCCATCTAAGAAGTTTTCAATTCCTTCTGAAACAATCCTTACCGCATCTACGTCAAGACCTGAATCTGTCTCGTCAAGAAGGGCAAGTTTTGGATTAAGCATTTGCATCTGTAGGATTTCCGATTTCTTTCTCTCACCACCAGAAAAACCAACGTTTACATACCTATTAGCATAGGAAGAATCTAATTTTAAATCTTCCATTTGCTTGGTTAGCTTTTTGTTAAAGGCCAAAATTTTTGGTTTTTCACCAGTGACTTGCTCTTCAGAAATTCTTAGAAAATCAGCAAGCTTTACGCCTGGAATCTCATCTGGGTGTTGGAAGGACATGAAAATACCAAGTCTAGCCCTCTTATCAACGCTAAGATCTGTGATATCCTCACCTTCAAAGAAAATCTTTCCTTCCTTCACTGTGTAAACAGGATTTGCCATAATAGAATTCATAAGAGTTGATTTGCCTGAACCATTGGCACCCATAACTACATGGACTTCACCCTTACCAACTGTCAAATTTATTCCCTTTAGTATATCCTTATCCCCAGCCGAAACATGAAGATTTTCTATTTTTAATAAATCGCTCATAATTTACCTCTTTTTATCTATTTTTCGTTCTTTTAAATCATACCTTTTTACTATGAATTATCAATATACTAGCATTAATCAACATACCGTAAAAAATTAAAAAAACGAGCCGAAGCCCGTTAATAATAGTTAAAATTCATTCAATTTATTTTCAACTAAATCGATAAGACTTCTGACAGCTTTTTCTTCCTCATCGCCATCTGCTCTTATAACTATCTCATCGCCTTTAGAAGCACTCATGCTCAGAACTGACATGATAGACTTAGCATTATAACTCCTTCCAGCTTTCTCGACAGTTATATCACAAGGAAACTGAACGGCTTGTCTTATGAATATTGATGCTGGTCTAGCATGCAAACCAATTTCATTAGAAAGTGTTACTTTTTGTTCGTACATAGGGCCTCCTTTGTCAAATATTTATCATCCTATAATAGATATTACTATCATTTGAAAAATTTGCAAACGATTTTTTTGCTTTAAATATCCAGGATATTTATTATTAGCTATTTATTAATGTATATTTTTTTATTTTTATTTATAATATTTTCTTTTCCACCTGCGGTAATGGCATGGGTGGAATGTTTTTTTAAAATAATTCTGTGAAAGATTTTTTTA
>NZ_CAUPFR010000095.1:0-6136 GCF_963510575.1 uncultured Anaerococcus sp.
GATGTAAAGTTACATGATATTGTAATCGCTCAATCAGCTTGTTCAGAATCTTCAATAAACGATAATCTTTTTGGTAATATAAATTTTTCAGTAACACCTGATTTTGATTTATTGGTTGAAGCTGTCGAAAAATCCAAAGAACTTGGGTTTAGGACTCATTGTGGTCAAGTTCATTCATCTGACCAATTTTATTCAGAAATGGATCCTAAAGTATTCGAAAATTTAAGAAAATATGGGATACTTTGTGTAGAAATGGAATCATATGGTCTTTTTATGGCAGCTAGAAAACATGGAAAGAAGGCCTTAGGAATATTTACAATTTCTGATTCGCTTGTAGAAAATGTAGCAGATAGTGCTGAAAATAGGCAAAAGTCATATACAAATATGATGGAACTTGCTCTTGAGGTAGCAGAAGCTTAGATGATTAAAACGATAATAATGGCTGCTGGTGAGGGAACAAGGATGAAATCTGAAACATCCAAGGTTCTTCATAAGTTAATTAATAAAGAAATAATAAAGTACGTAAAAAAAGCGAGTGACTTCGATAATTCTGAAACAATTATTATTGGAGGAGCTAATAAGGAGAAGCTAGTAGAACTTTTCCCAGATATAAAAATAGTTGAACAAAAAATAGGAGAAGTGATTCCTTACGGGACTGGCTATGCAGCCAGCCTTGCCCTAGACTATATAGATGACAATGACCAAGTTCTTATTTTAAATGGAGATATACCACTCATAAAAAGAGAATCTCTAGAAAAACTTATAAATTATCATGATGAAACAGACTCTTCCTGTACTATACTTTCAACCTTAATAGATAGACCCAAGGGTTATGGAAGAATTATAAGGGATGAAAATAATAATTTTATAAAGATTACTGAGGATAGGGACTTAGTAATTGGGCAAGAAAATATAAATGAGATAAATGTAGGTATTTATATTTTCAAAGCTCAAGATTTGAGAGAATCTCTTTCTAAAATAAATTCTGATAACGATCAAAACGAGCTGTACCTAACTGACTGTATCGGAGTACTTAAAAATCAAGATAAAAAAGTAAGCGCTTATGTTAGTGAAGATTGTGAAGAGTTCTATGGAATAAATAATAAATATGAACTTTACCAAGCTAGCAAAATTTTACAAAATAGGATTAATAAAGCTCATATGATTAATGGTGTGATAATCGAAAGTCCTGAAACAACCTTTATTGAAGAGGGCGTAGAAATAGGCATAGATACAGTTATTTCAGGCTTCGTAAAGATTTACGGAAATTCTAAGATTGGTAAATCCTGCCTAATTGATGGGTCAACAAGGATTATTAACTCGACAATTGAAGATAATGTAAGAGTTGACAATGCGGTTATTGAAGATTGTTACATGGAAAAAGATAGTAATATAGGACCTTATTCTAGGATTAGACCAAATTCTTACATAGGAAAAGGCGTCCATATAGGAAACTTTGTTGAAGTTAAAAATTCAAAACTAGGGGAAGGTACCAAAGCCGGTCATCTTGCTTATATTGGTGATAGTGATTTAGGCAAAGATATAAATATTGGATGTGGGGTAGTATTTGTAAATTATGATGGTAAATTTAAACATAGGTCCACCATTGAAGATGGTGCATTCATAGGATCTAATGCAAATATTGTAGCACCCGTAAAAGTTGAAAAAGAAGGTTTTGTAGCAGCAGGCTCTACCATAACAGAAGATGTTAGTTCGGGTGAGTTAATAATAGAAAGAGCCGAACAAAAACATATTACAGGTTATGTCGAAAGAAAAAAAGAAAGAGATAAAAATCATAAGGAGTAAAAATGTCATCTAGAGGAAACAAGTACATTCAAAGAGGGGAATTAAAACTATTATCAGGTAATTCCAACATAAAATTAGCTGAAAGTGTAGCTAAGAACTTAGGAAGTGAACTTACAAAGGCTGATATTAATAAATTTAAAGACGGTGAAATCAGTATTAAGATTAATGAGTCAATCAGGGGCAAAGATGTGTTTATTATTCAACCTACATCTAATCCTACTAATGATAACCTTATGGAATTATTAATCATGATTGATGCTTGTAAGAGAGCCTCTGCTGGATATATTAATGCAGTAATCCCTTATTATGGATATGCTAGACAAGATAGAAAAACTAGGGGTAGGGAACCAATAACTGCAAAACTCGTTGCAAATCTACTTACTGTAGCTGGTGCCGATAGGATAATAACCATGGATCTTCATGCTGGACAAATTCAAGGTTATTTTGATATTCCAGTTGACCATTTTTCTGCTATTAGATTACTTTCTACACATTTCCAATCTTTCGCCTTTGATAAACCTGAGGAATTTGTTGTAGTAAGTCCAGACCTTGGTGGAGTTAGACGTGCAAGAGAATTTGCCGATTATCTAAAGCTTCCTATAGCAATTATTGAAAAAAGAAGACCAATGCCTAATGTTTCTGAGGTTATGTCTGTAATAGGTGATTTCAAAGGAAAACACGCTATAATTGTTGATGATATGATTGATACTGCTGGTACAATTACAAATGCTGCTGATTTCTTAGTTGAAAATGGGGCTAAAGATGTTTATCTTGTGGCTACACACGGTGTATTTTCAGGTGATGCTATAAATAAACTTCAAAAACCATCTGTTAAAGAAGTTGTAATTACAGATACAATAGCCCTACCAGAAGAAAAGAGAATTGATAAAATAACTCAATTATCAATAGCTCCACTCTTGGCTGAAGCTATTAATAGAATTAATACTTACGAATCAATTAGCGGTCTGTTTACGGTTATAGAATAATGTATTATATCGTAGGATTAGGCAATCCTGGATTACAATATGAAAACACTAGACACAATGTTGGTTTCATGACTATTGATTATTTGGCTAGAAAATATGATATTGATGTAAGAAAATTAAAATTCAAATCATTATATGGTCAGGGAGAAATCTCTGGCCATAAAGTCATGCTCATAAAACCACAAACATATATGAATAATTCAGGTGAAGCAGTTAGAGAATTAAGAAATTTTTATAAGTTTGATTCCGATAAACTTATAGTTATTTATGATGATATAGATATAGATTTTGGGACAATTAGGATTAGAAAAAAAGGATCTGCTGGTAGCCATAATGGAATGAAATCTATTATCTATCAAATCCAAGATGATCAATTTCCAAGAATAAAAGTTTCTATAGGCAAAAAGCCAGACCAATGGGATTTAGCTAATTTCGTCCTAAGTGGATTCACAAAAGATGAAGTCAAGGTCTTAGAAGATGAAATTAGGCTTGCTGTAGATGCTATAGAAATAATTCTTAGCGAAAATATAGATAAGGCAATGAATAAATGCAATTCAGTTAAGTTGGTGCAGAATAATAATGAATAAATTAATTGAAAAATTAATTGCAATTGAACAAATAAAAAAAATTAAATATGTACTTAAAGATTCTTCACCTTTATATATTCAATCTTTAACTGATGGAATAAGTGGACATCTAGCCTTAGCTATTTTTGAGTTGCTTCAACGTAATATTGTGTTTATTGCAGAAAACCAAAAGAGAGCTGAGAAATTTCTAAATGATATAAATCAAATTTCAAATATAGCAAAATATTATCCAGAAATTGATACAAATTATTATAATATAAAGTCAATTGATGATAACAAAAATTATCAAAGGATAGATACTCTCATAAGTCTTGCAAAGGGCGAAAAGTTTATCACAGTAACTAGTATTGGTGCTATGAAAAATAAACTTACAACTTTAGATAAATTTAATAAGTCTTTTGCTAAAATAGATGAGGAGAGTGTGATTGATGTTGATAAATTTATCAATAACCTCCTTGCTCTTAACTACAACCCTTCGGATTTTGTTGAAGAAAGAGGTGACTTTGCTAAGAGGGGGTCAATAATTGATATTTGGCCTGTTAATTATCAGAACCCAGTTAGGATAGAATTATTTGATGATGAGATTGACTCTATAAGAATATTTGACAAAAATACTCAAAGAACAATAGAAAAAATCAATAGTGTTGAGATAAGTCCGGCTAATGAACTTTTATACGATGAAGAAGATTATAAAAAGGTAATCAAGGCTATTTCTAATGATATAGAGCATAAACAAATATTCGATATTAAGGATCAAAAACTTGTAGATAAGTATAAGCAAATTATTTCTTTTTTGGACCAAAGTATGTATGTTGCAAATAAAGATTTGATTAATGCTTATAGGAGTGATAATTATTCTACTTTTATTGATTACATGCCTGATGATACTATATTTATTTTCGATGATGTATCTAGGATTTATGAAACTGTTACATCTGATGAAGAAAAATTTCTTGAAGATTTAACTTATCAGATGGAAAATGGGGAAGTATTTGGTAATTTTAAAAATTACTTAATCAATAGTGAAGAAATATATGAGAAAATATCTCGTAAGTCTATAATTAACTTTACATCTATTCTTAAGCGTACAAAATTATTTTCTCCAAAGAAAATTATTGAGCTTAAGACAATTGAATCTGAAAATTTTAATAAAAATGTAGAAAACTTTATAAAAACAAGTATCGATTTGGCAAAGAAAGATAAAAAAGTTTTTGTATTTGCTGGTTCAAAGTCAAGGAAAGAAAAACTTTTAGAAAGTTATGTTGATCAAGGATTTTTACTAGCTAACTCAGAAGAAAATGCTGCTGATTATGATAACTTTCCTATCATTGTATCTGAGAAGAAATCTAGCGAAGGTTATTATGTTAGGGACGTGAATTTGTATGTCTTTACTAGTATTGAAATATACGGTAAGACGTCTACTAAGACTAGCAATCGTAAAAAAATCTCTTCAAAAAATATAATCAACTATTCAGATTTAGAAATAGGAGATTATGTGGTTCATGAAAATAACGGGATTGGAATTTATAAGGGTTTAACAAAAATTGAAAGAAATGATGTTGAGAAAGATTTTATCCTGATAGAATATCGAGGAAATGATAAGCTCTACATACCAGTTGATCAGATGAATTTAGTTAGTAAGTATATAGGTAATAAGGGCGAAAAACCGCGATTATCAGCCTTGGGTTCCATCCAATGGCAAAAATCTAAGCAAAGAGCTAGGAAGGCTGTTGATGAAATTGCTGATGACCTGGTAAAACTTTACGCAAAAAGAGCTAAGGAAAAGGGGCACGCTTTTTCAAAAGATACTACTTGGCAAAATGAATTTGAAAATTCTTTTCCTTATGATGAAACTTTTTCACAATTAAGAAGTCTTGAGGAAATCAAAACTGATATGGAAAGTGAAAATCCTATGGATAGGTTGTTATGTGGTGATGTTGGATATGGTAAAACTGAAGTGGCCTTAAGAGCTGCTTTTAAAGCCATTATGGATGGTTATCAAGTTGCATTTTTAGTGCCTACAACTATCTTAGCTAACCAGCATTATCACACAATGTTAGAAAGATTTAAAGATTTTCCTATTACTTGTGCTATGCTTTCAAGGTTCAATACAAAAACCAAGGATGAAGAGATATTGAAGAATATAAAAACTGGCAAGGTTGATATAGTTGTTGGTACCCATCGATTACTTTCAAAAGATGTCAAATTCAATAAATTAGGCTTATTAGTTATAGATGAAGAGCAGAGGTTTGGTGTAAAACATAAAGAGAAATTCAAAAAGTTTAAATCTTCAATTGATGTTTTAACCTTATCAGCTACTCCAATTCCAAGGACTCTTCAAATGTCCCTATCAGGCATAAGAGACCTATCGACTTTAGATGAACCACCAGAAGAAAGACTTCCAGTAAATACCTATGTTTTAGAATACGACCCAGGAATTATAAGAGATGCTATACTTAAGGAACTAAATAGAAATGGACAAGTTTATTTTGTTTATAACAGGGTAAACGATATTGAAAAACTCTATTTAAATATAAAAGAACTAGTCCCAGAAGCAAGTGTTGATATAGTCCATGGTCAAATGAGTCCTAGACAAATTGAAAATATAATGATTGATTTTATAGAAGGAAAGACTGACATTTTGCTTGCAACAACCATCATAGAGACGGGAATTGACATAAAAAATGTAAACAAAATCATAATTTATGATGCTGATTTAATGGGGTTATCTCAGCTTTACCAGTTAAAAGGCAGGAT
>NZ_CAUPFR010000096.1:0-5844 GCF_963510575.1 uncultured Anaerococcus sp.
GTTAACCAAAGAATTTTGGAAGGGGATATGGGTGGTGCAGAAGAAACTGCTCTTAAGTATGAGAATGCTTTTGGTAAGGGTTCATTCTTTTTAGAAGTCCAAGATCACGGCATGGCTGAGCAAAAAAAGGTAAACCAAGGAATAAAATACCTTCATAGGAAACTTGGGATAGAGATGGTTGCACCCAACGATGTCCATTATATAAACAAGGAAGACGCCTATTACCAAGATGTGCTCTTGTGCATCCAAACAGGTTCTTTAATCAAGGATGAAAATAGGATGAGGATGCCAACTAGGGAATTTTACCTAAAAGATGCTGAAACTATGGCGACAATCTTCAAAGATTATGAAAGAGCAATCGAAAATACTGGGAAAATTGCCGACCGTTGCCAGGTTGAGATAAAATTTCATCAGCCACATTTGCCTTATTATACAAAAGTCCCAGAAGGCCTTACAAATTTAGATTATTTGAAATTATTAGTAAACGAAGGCATATCCCAAAAATATAACGAGGTTACGGATGAAATTGTAAATAGGGCAAAGATGGAAATTGATGTTATAAATTCCATGGGTTATGTCGATTACTTTTTGATAGTTTGGGATTTTGTAAATTATGCCAGGAAAAATGATATTGCCGTTGGACCAGGCAGAGGTTCTGCGGCGGGATCTCTAGTTTCCTATGCCTTAGATATTACCCAGATTGACCCCTTGAAATACAATTTGATTTTTGAGAGGTTTTTGAATCCAGAAAGGGTATCCATGCCCGATATTGATATAGATTTCGACTATGTTTTAAGGGATAGGGTGGTTGAATATGTCAATGACCTTTATGGTAGGGACCACGTTTCGCAAATCGTAACCTTTGGTAGGATGCAGGCAAGAAATGCTATTAGGGATGTAGGTAGGGTTTTGGATATAGCTTATGGAAAGGTAGATACTATTGCTAAACAAATCCCTGCCACAATCGGAATGACCATAGACAAGGCTCTTGCAGAATCAGACGCCTTTAGGGCTTCTTACGAAAAGGACGCAGAGGGTAAGAGACTAATTGATACAGCCAAAAAACTCGAAGCTCTTCCTCGCCACACCTCAATTCATGCTGCTGGCGTAGTTATTTCTAAAGACCCACTTACAGATATAATCCCTCTAGCTCTTTCAAACGACCAGGTAGTAAGCCAGTTTGATATGACAGAGATTGAAGAGCTGGGACTTTTAAAGATGGACTTTTTGGGCCTTAGAAACCTCACAGTTATCAAAGATACCATTAAGGACGTAAAGAAAAATTATGGTGTTGATATAGATATAAGAAAAATTGACGTAAATGATGTAAATGTCATCAAACAATTTAACCAAGCCAAAACTATCGGACTTTTTCAATTTGAGTCAGCTGGTATGAGGGCCTTTCTAAAAAATCTTAAGCCAACGGTTTTCGATGACCTAATCGCAGCAAATTCGCTATTTAGACCTGGTCCTATGGATGAGATACCAAAATACATCCACAACAAAAACAACCCTGCAGACGTTAGTTTTTTAGATGAAAAATTAAAACCGATTCTAGGAGTAACCTACGGAATAATTGTCTACCAGGAACAAGTAATGCAAATTGTTCAGAAGCTTGCAGGCTACTCTCTTGGCGAAGCAGATAACCTAAGGCGCGCCATGTCTAAAAAGAAAATGGCAGTCATGGAAGAAAACAGGGATATTTTTATAAATGGCAAAGTAGATGAGGACGGCAAGGTCATAATCCCAGGAGCAGTGAGAAATGGAGTGAATAAGCAGGCGGCAAATACGATTTATGATGAAATGATTTCATTCGCCAAGTATGCTTTTAACAAATCTCACTCTGCAGCCTACTCGCTTGTGGCGGTTCAAACAGCATATCTAAAGCACTATTATCCAGAAGAATATATGGCAAATTTAATTTCATCTGTTATGGATCAGACTGGAAAACTCTATGCTTATGTTGCTGAAACAAAAAGACTAGGAATCGAAGTCCTAGCGCCAGATATAAATAAATCTTATGGGTCTTTTGAAGTAAAAGATAAAAAAATTATTTTTGGCTTATCCGGAATAAAAAATGTTGGCTTAAACCTCATAGAAGCAATTGTAAAGGCTAGAGAAGAAGCAGGTGCTTTTACTAATTTTAAAAATTTCTTGGAAAGGGTTGAAGATACAGACTCAAGAGCCCTAAATAAAAAAGGAATAGAATCCCTAATTAAGGCAGGAGCCTTTGATAGTCTGGGCTATACTAGGTCTTCGCTAATGGCAATTTTTGAAAAGGCCATAAATACAGTTCACGAAAATAACAAGATAAATGTCACAGGTCAGATTAATTTGTTGGACATGGCAAGCTCTAAAGAAGAGACTGACATTGATATGCCAAATATTGATGAATATCCAAAAAAAGTTAAGTTGAGATTAGAAAAAGAGGTTCTAGGTTTTTATATTTCTGAGCATCCCTTGTCCGAAAGGAGCCTTGCCCTTTCAAACCTTGTTAATTTTACGACAAATTACAGGGAAGAACTTGGTGAAAATAGGCTAGCTAGTCTTGATGGAAAATTTGTGACCATGGCAGGTATTATCAATAATAAGAAAGAACTTACAACCAAAAAACGAGACTTAATGGCTTTTGCATCGCTAGAAGATATGTATGGAAATATTGAAATGGTAATATTTCCTAAAACATATACAGAGTATAGAAAATTAATTGAAGATGATAACGTTGTAATTGCAAAAGGCAGATTGCAAACTGACGAAAGTGACGTAAAATTATTAGCGTCAGAATTTATTGACCTAGAAAATGCAAATCTTAAAACTTTATATCTAAAAATGAAATATAAAGAGTATAATGAAATTAAAGGCTTACTTATATCAAATTCAGGCAATAATCCTGTTAAAATATATTTTGAAGATAAGAAAAAGTTAGTGGGTCTAGATTCTAGATTGTGGTTTAATATTAATGATTCTACAATAAAGCTTTTAGAAGATAGGCTTGGAAAAGAAAACATTAAGGTTAAATAAGGAGATTTAATGAAGACAATAGGTATACTTACAAGTGGTGGCGACGCTCCGGGCATGAACTCTGCCATTAGAGGAGCTGTAAGAACTGCACTTAATAAATCAA
This sequence comes from uncultured Anaerococcus sp., assembly GCF_963510575.1. Lineage (GTDB taxonomy): Bacteria > Bacillota > Clostridia > Tissierellales > Peptoniphilaceae > Anaerococcus. Next base: position 3,125 of record NZ_CAUPFR010000096.1, read on the forward strand.
TGAGAATTAAGGGTGTCAGAAACGGTTACGATGGCTTAATGAAGGGGGATATTTACGAAATGAATATCTCATCAGTAGCAGATATCATCCACAAGGGTGGTACTATCTTAGGAACTGCTAGAAGCCTTGAATTTCAAACACCAGAAGGTCAAAAAAGAGGAGCGCAAATCCTTGCTGACTATGGTATTGAAGGCCTAATCGTAATTGGTGGTGATGGATCTTTTAAGGGTGCAAAGGCTCTATCAGACTTAGGCATCAAAACAATTGGAATCCCTGGAACTATAGATAATGATATGGGCTATACTGATTACACTATAGGATTTTTTACAGCTATAGAAACTGTATCAGATGCTATAGGCAAGTTAAGAGATACATCTAGCTCTCACGGTAGGGCTGTTGTAATAGAGGTAATGGGACGTAACTGTGGAGACCTTGCTTTGTATTCAGGTCTTGCAGGAGGCGCTGAATCCATTATCGTTCCTGAGCATAAATTTTCAATTAATGAAATAATTGCTAAGATGGAACACGGTAGAAAAAGAGGAAAACTCCACCATTTAATAACCCTAGCTGAAGGTGTTGGTGATCCTTATGCTCTTGCAAATGAACTTGAAGAAAAAACTGGAATCGAAACAAAGGTAACAGTTCTAGGTCACGTTCAAAGAGGTGGTTCGCCTTCTGCAGTTGATAGACTTTTAGGATCTGCAATGGGTTCTAGGGCTGTTGAATTATTATCAGAAGAAAAAACTGGCCTTGCTATAGGTTATGTAAATGGACAAATTATTGAAGTAAGTATAGAAGAAGCTACATCTGTTAAATCAGTTTTCGATGAAAATCTATATGACTTGGCAAATAGCTTATCAAGATAGGAGACAAAATGCAACCAGAAATTTTAAAGAAAACCAAAATCGTATGTACAATTGGTCCAGCTAGTGAAAAACCAGAAGTACTTGAACAACTCATTAATAACGGAATGAACGTAGCAAGATTAAACTTTTCACATGGTACCCATGAAGAACATTTAGAAAAAATAAAAACTATCAAAAGATTAAGAAGAAAATTAAACAAACCAATAGCAATCATGCTAGATACAAAGGGACCAGAAATCAGAACTGGTAACTATAATGTTAAGGAAATCTTCCTAAAACCAGATGATATTTTTACCCTTACAACTAGAGATGTTATGGGAACCCAAGATATAGTATCTGTAAGTCACAAAGGCTTACCTCAAGATGTTAAGGTAGGAAGCGAAATCTACATAGATGACGGCCTAGTTCAACTTGAAGTAATAGAAATCAAAGATGGTACAGATGTGGTTTGTAGGGTGCAAAACAACGGCGTACTTTCAAACCATAAGGGAGTTAACCTTCCAGGTTCTAAAACAAACTTACCAGCAATCACTCCAAAGGATGTTGATGACATAAAATTTGGTATAGAAAATGGAATCGACCTTATAGCTGCTTCTTTTGTACGTAAAAAAGAAGATGTTTATGATATAAGAAAAGTTCTTGAAAACCATGGTGGAGAAAATATAAAGATTATTTCTAAGATAGAATCCCAAGAAGGTGTGGATAACATCGAAGAAATCATCGAAGCATCTGACGGAATTATGGTAGCAAGAGGTGACCTTGGTATAGAAATCAAAACAGAACTAATACCAGGAGTACAAAAAGATATCATTAGAAGATGCAATGCTGCTGCAAAACCAGTTATTACAGCTACACAAATGCTTGACTCTATGATTAGAAACCCAAGACCAACAAGGGCAGAGACAACAGACGTTGCCAACGCCATTATAGATGGTACTGACTGTGTAATGCTTTCAGGTGAAACTGCAGGTGGAAAATATCCAGTACAAGCAGTTAAAACTATGAAAGACATCTGTATCACAACAGAATTGTCAGATGACTTTATAGAAAAAGTTTACAACACAAAAGTCATAACAAGAAGAAACACAACAAACTCTATAGCCAGATCTACCTGCCAAATCGCAAGAGAACTAGACGCAAAAGCTATTATTTCTTGTACATCATCAGGTAATACTTCAAGGGTAATTTCTAAATTTAGACCAAGAACAACAATCGTAGCTGCAACAACTACAGATAGCGTTGCTCGTCAATTATCAATTGTTTGGGGAGTTTATCCACTTGTAATTAAAGAAGCTCACGAAACAGACGAACTTATCGAAAGAGCTATAGTTGGAGGCTTATCAGAAGGCTACCTAGAAGAAGGCGACCTAACTATAGTAACAGCTGGTGTTCCACTTGGCGTAAGCGGTTCTTCAAACCTAATTAAAGTTCATGTAATTGGTGATATCATCACATCTGGTACTGGTATAGGTGCCAAATCAGTATCAGGAAAGGTTGTAGTAGGATCAACTAGAAAAGAACTTGAAAGCAAATTTGAAGAAGGCGACATAATTGTAGCTAAATTCACTGACTCTGACATAACAGAATTCATAGAAAAAGCATCAGCTATAGTTACAGAAACAGGTGGACTAACAAGTCATACAGCAGTTGCAGCAGTTCACTTTGGAATCCCTGCAGTAGTAGGAGCCATAAGCGCACAAAGCCTAGTTCAAGACGGTCAAATCATAACAGTAGACCCAAAAGGAGGAGTAATCTACAACGGAGAAACAAAAGTAATCTAATGAAATACAATGATAACTATATAAGAGATATCCTAAAAGATGGGAGGGGAGTTGCAGAAACTCCTGAAAAGCT
>NZ_CAUPFR010000097.1:0-5679 GCF_963510575.1 uncultured Anaerococcus sp.
AGTATGTTCCATTCCTCCGTTGTACCAATCAACAGGTGTGTAATAATCAAGAGCTTCCTTGCTTGCAAGAGCTTCCTTGTTATGTGGATCTACATATCTTAGGTAGTACCAAGAAGATCCTGCCCATTGTGGCATGGTATCTGTCTCTCTTTTGGCTGGCTTGCCGCAGTGAGGACAGGTTGTGTTTACAAATTCGTCAATCTTTGCAAGTGGAGATTCACCTGTGGCTGTTGGGGTGTAAGACTCGATTTCAGGTAATTTTACTGGCAAATCTTTTTCATCTACTGGCACCCAACCGCAGTCTTCGCAATAAACCATTGGGATTGGTTCGCCCCAGTATCTTTGTCTAGAAAATACCCAGTCACGGAGTTTGAAGTTGGTTTTTGCCTTACCAAGACCTTTTTCTTCGATATAGGCTATGGCTTTTTTCTTTGCTTCGCTTGCTGAAAGACCATTTAGGAACTCAGAATTAATAGAAGTTCCTTTTTCAATGTCTGTTACTGGAAGTTCTTCTTCTGAATCATAAACAGGGATGATTGGCATATCAAATTTCTTAGCAAATTCAAAGTCACGTTCGTCGTGGGCTGGCACTGCCATGATTGCCCCTGTACCATAACCCATTAATACATAGTCAGAAACCCATATTGGAATTTCTTTTTCATTTAGAGGGTTGATGGCAGATAGGCCTTCTATCATGACTCCAGTTTTATCCTTGTTTAATTCTGACCTTTCAAAATCAGATTTTAGGCTGGCTTGGTGTTGGTAGTCAACAATAGCATCATAGTTTTTAATTTCGTCCTTATATTTTTTAAGGATTGGGTGTTCTGGAGAAACAACCATGTAGGATACACCAAAAATAGTATCAGGTCTGGTTGTATAAACTGTAAGTTTTTCTTCCTTGCCCTTGATTTTGAAATTAACATCTGCCCCATGGCTTCTGCCTATCCAATTTATCTGACTAGTCTTAATCCTATCTTCAAAGTCAACGTCAGCAAGGTCGTCAATTAGCCTATCAGCATAGGCAGTGATTTTTAGCATCCATTGGTTTTTAAGCTTATGCTCAACCTCTGCCCCACATCTTTCGCACTTGCCGTCTACAACTTCTTCGTTAGCAAGACCAACAAGACAAGAAGGGCACCAGTTTACTGATGTTTCAGACTTATAGGCAAGACCTTTCTTATACATTTGTAGGAAAATCCATTGGGTCCACTTGTAATAATCTGGATCAGTAGTATTTATTTCCCTATCCCAATCGAAGGAAAAACCAATAGATTCCATTTGGCCCCTAAAGTGGTCAATATTTTTTTCTGTAATAATTGCAGGGTGAATTTTATTTGCTATGGCATAGTTTTCTGCAGGAAGACCAAAGGCATCCCAACCCATGGTGTACATTACATTCTCACCTTCAAATCTTCTCTTACGGGCCACAACATCTATAGCTGTATATGGACGAGGGTGGCCAACGTGAAGACCTTGGCCAGATGGGTAAGGAAATTCTACTAGTGGGTAAAATTTCTTTTTATTAGGGTCTAATTCAGACTTAAAAGTTTTTTCATCTTTCCATATTTTTTGCCATTTTTTCTCAATGGCATTTGGATTATATTCTTTCATCATTCCTCCTATTTTTGGTTGGCAAAGGCGTTTACATACCTAGGATAAGCTATTACGTCTCTGATGTTTTTCATACCTGTTACATACATCATAGCTCTTTCAAAACCTAGACCGTATCCTGAGTGGACAACTGTACCAAACCTTCTAAGGTCAAGGTAATTTTGGTATTCTTCTGGCTTTAGACCATTGTCTTCCATAGATTTAACGAGTTCATCATATCTTTCTTCCCTTTGGGAACCACCGATTAATTCACCAACACCTGGCACAAGCATATCAAAGGCTGCAACAGTTTTTCCATCGTCATTTCTCTTCATATAGAAGGCCTTGATGTCTTTTGGATAATCAGTTACGAAAACTGGTCCATCTACGATTTTTTCTGATAAATATCTTTCGTGTTCAGTTTGTAAATCCATACCCCATTCAACTGGGAATTCGAATTTTTCTCCAGATTCTTTTAATAATTCAATTGCCTTTGTATAGGTAATTCTAGCAAATTCTGAATTGCGTAGTTTGGTTAATCTTTCGATTAGGCCCTTGTCAATCCATTGGTTGAAAAATTCCATTTCATCTTTGGCATTTTCTAGGATATAGTCAATGGCATATTTAATCATAGCTTCTGCTGTATCCATGCAAACATTATAGTCTGCAAAGGCCATTTCTGGCTCTAGCATCCAGAATTCTGCGGCGTGTCTTGGAGTGTTTGAAACTTCTGCCCTAAAGGTAGGTCCGAAAGTATAAACATTACCAAAAGCTAGGGCATAGTCTTCTGCTTCAAGTTGTCCAGATACAGTCATATAAGATTTTTTGCTAAAGAAATCTTTGGTATAATCGACTTTTCCATCTTCTCTTCTTGGTGGGTCGTTAGGGTCAATTGTTGTTACGTTAAACATTTCACCAGCACCTTCAGCATCGCTTGCTGTGATAATTGGTGGGTTTACATAAACGAAGTCTCTTTCTTGGAAGAACTTGTGAAGACCAAAGGCTAGGATAGAACGGAGTCTAAATACTGCCCTGTAGGTATTTGTTCTTGGTCTTAGGTGAGGAATAGTTCTCATAAATTCAAAGGTTTGTCTTTGTTTTTGGATAGGGAATTTTTCTGATGATTCGCCTATGACTGTCACCTTTTCAGCGTGGATTTCGTAAGGGTTTTTGTTATTGCCTGTAGCGACAAATTTTCCTTCTACACTTAGACTTGCAGATAGGTTTTGCTTGTCAAGTTCATCGTAATTTTCAATATTTTTTTCTACAACAACTTGGAGATTCTTAAAAGTAGAACCATCGTTTAGGTCAATAAAGCCTACGTTTTTACTAAATCTAGAGTTTCTTATCCAACCTTCGATTTTTACTTCCTTGTCAACAAAGCTATCAGCTTCTCTCATCAATTGTCTAATCTTCATTTTTGCCTTCCTTTATTTTTTCTAATCTTTCAATCATTTCTTTTTCATAACCTAAATATTTTGCCTGATAAAATCTTTCACCAGCAAAATCATCTGGCAGGTAGTTGGTATTTACATAGCCACCATGGTCGTGGGGATATAAGTATTCTTCCTTGATTAAATTCTTACTTCCTGCATAGTGGCTATCTTTTAGTTTATTTGGAACTGTTTTATCCTGGTTGGTCCTTACAAAATCAAGTGCCTTATCTATAGCCAAATAAGTCGTATTAGACTTTACAGCTGCCGCTAAATAAGTTACTGTTTGGGCTAGTATTATCCTTGCTTCTGGCATACCTATCTTGTTTACTGCATCAAAGGTTGAATTTGCTAAAACTAGGGCAAAGGGATCTGCATTTGATATATCCTCTGCAGCAAAAATTATCATCCTTCTTGCTATAAATTTGATATCCTCACCAGAAAGAAGCATCTTAGCTAGGTAATATAAACTAGCATCTATATCCGACACCCTCATTGACTTGATAAAGGCTGATATAGTGTCATAGTGCCTGTCGCCATTCTTATCATAAACAGCAATTTTTTGAGTTGTAGAATTTTCTATAGTTTCAGAATCTATTTCTATTCTACCGTCTTTTTCATTTTCTGAAAATATGGCGATTTCTAAGGCATTTAAAAGGGCCCTCGAATCCCCATTTGAATATTTTATTAACTTTTGTCTTGCTTTTTCATCTAGGATGATATTTTTATTTTTCAAAAGCTCATCCGTATTTAAAGCAAGGTCTATTAAATCACTAAGATTTTTATCTGTAAGTTCTTTTAATTCAAAAACATACATCCTCGAAATCAAAGCCTTGTTGACTTCGAAGTAGGGATTTTCTGTTGTTGCTCCAATCAAAATAATTGTAGCATCCTCCACAAAGGGTAGTAGGTAATCCTGCTGGCTTTTATTAAACCTATGGATTTCATCAATGAATAAAATAGTTTTCTTGTTTTCGTAGGCTAGGTTATCCTTGGCGATTTGAATTTTTTCCTTAAGGTCGCCTATCCCACTTGCCACAGCAGAGACTTCTTCAAAAGCCATATGGGTAGAATTTGAGATAATCTTTGCAAGAGTGGTTTTGCCTACTCCTGGTGGCCCATAAAAAATCATCGAATAAATCCTATCGGCCTTGATCATCCTTCTTATAATTTTACCTTCGCCTACCAAATGGTCTTGACCTATGTAAGCATCTAGGGTTTTGGGCCTTAACCTGTCGGCCAAGGGAGCAGATTTTTCCATTTCAATTTTTCTATTTAGTTCAAATAAATCCATACTTCTTCCTTAAAGAAAAAAGATGCTAAGAGTTAGCACCTTTATCATCTTTTAAATTTATAATCTCCTCATAGAAGGACTCCAAATCCTTAAATTCCCTATATACAGAAGCAAATCTGACATAGGCTACAGAATCTAGGTCTTTTAGCTCATCCATGACAAGCTCGCCTATATATGTTGAAGTCACTTCTTTTTTACCAGTGTGGTTGACTTTTGTTTCGATGTTTTTTGCTACTTCTTCTATCTGATCCATTGATACTGGACGTTTTTGACAAGATTTTACTATACCAGATATGACCTTTCTTGGGTCAAAGGCCTCTCTTGTATTGTCTTTTTTTACTATCATGACTGTGGAATCTTCATACCTCTCATAGGTAGAAAATCTCTTGTCACAATCTTCGCAAAGTCTTCTCCTGCGGATGGCCCTGTCATCATCAGTAGACCTAGAATCAACTACTCTAGTATTTGTCGAATTGCAATAGGGACATCTCATATTATTTTAAGAAGTCTGGAAGATCTATATCATCAAAAGGATTTGATGATTTTCTTTGTGGTTTTGCTTGAGTATTTCTTTGTGGAGCTCTTAATTCATCTGCTCTGCCATTGTTTCTGTCAGCTCTTCTTGACCTAGAGTTTTCATCAAAACCTGTTGCTATAACAGTTATCTTGATTTCTTCTCCTAGGGATTCATCTTGGCCAACACCGAAGATGATGTTTGCGTCAGAGTCAATTGCTTCTCTAATTAATTCAGCAGCTTCGTTTGCTTCCATTAGACCAACTTCTGCAGCTGTTACGTTAAGAAGAACAGCGTTAGCTCCGTCTATACTTGTTTCAAGAAGTGGAGAATTTACTGCAGCCTTAGCAGCATCAACAGCCCTATTTTCACCACTTGCTCTGCCTATACCCATATGAGCTATACCTTGGTCGCTCATAATTGATTCAACGTCTGCAAAGTCTAAGTTGATTACATTTGGAACTGCGATTAATTCTGAAATACCACTTACAGCATCCATTAAAACTTGGTCAGCCATTTGGAAGGCTTCAACCATAGATGTTCTCTTTTCTACGATTTGTAGTAGTCTATCATTTGGAATTGTAATTAGGGTATCAACATTTTCCTTAAGTTTTTCTATACCAGCTTCTGCTTGGGTTGCTCTTTTTCTACCCTCAAAGGTAAATGGTTTTGTAACTACACCTACAGTTAGGATGCCCATTTCTTTAGCAACTTGGGCTACAACTGGAGCTGCACCTGTACCTGTACCACCACCCATTCCGGCTGTGATAAATACCATGTCTGCGCCCTTTATAGCTTCTGCAATTTCACCCTTAGATTCTTCTGCTGCCTTTTCTCCTACACTTGGG
>NZ_CAUPFR010000098.1:0-5676 GCF_963510575.1 uncultured Anaerococcus sp.
ATAGAAGGACTGAAATCTAAAAAGAGAGGAAGACCTTCAAAAATGTCAAAGACCCCAAAGAAATCAAAAGACACAAAAATAGAATCATCAGCACAATTAATCAATGAAGAAGATAATTCATTAAATGAAGCACAACTAAAAGAAAAAATAAAGAAATTAGAAGAAAAATTAGGATACTTATCACCAATAGAATACAGAAAGAAAAATGCAGCATAAAAATTTCCTACCCATAGGGGTAGGAAAGGAAAAAGAAATACCAGAGCTAGTTTAGTTCTAACTCTGGTATTAGGTCCAACTTTGTGGGGTCAGCTTACTTCATACTACTTTAATTTTTCATAGATTAGTATTATTGGTCCAAAAATATAGGAAACTAGGTGGACGGTCCTGTGTGTTAAGAGAAAAATATCGCCAATTTTCTCATTAACTATATCGTAGACAAAAACCATGGTAAAAACTGAAATACCAAAGTATATAGTTGGTATGATGGCTAATCCTTCAAAAGGATCAACTTTAAAATATTGGGTCATGACCAAATAATATCCACCAAAACCAACAAGGCCAAAAATAAAGACTAAAAAGTCATAAAAATCAAATTTCTTTTTCATAATCTTCTTCCTTTCTCAAATTTTTTCTGTAAATATAGGCTAAAAACAAAAAGTATATAAGGGCAATTACATTAAGCCTATCATCAATACCATCAAGGATAAAATTAGAGCTAATAGCAAGGCTTAGGGGCCTAAAAAAGCTAAAAAAGTTTAGGTCTTTTTTTAGCAATTTATAAAGGTCAAGGCAGGCAAAAATTATTAAGAATATTAAAAATAATTTATTTTCCATCCTTTTCCTCCTTAAGTTCTAAGAAAATTTTGGCTCGGCCTCCATTTTCATTTGCTAAAACAAGGTCGCCTCCCATAGCAGAAATATAAGAATCTGCTATAAAAAGGCCCATGCCTGTGCCCTTGCCGGATGTCCTGCCGTAATTATTTGTATAAAAAAGTTTTTTCCCTTCCTTTAGGCTTTTTTCATCAAAACCAGCTCCGTCATCGGCTACTGTAATTATGATTTGCTTATTTTTTGCAAGTTCTAGCCAAACCGCACTCTTCCTATGCTCAAAAGCATTGATTAAAAGCTGGCTTAAAGCCTTATCAAACCTGATTTTATCAATCTCTATATAATAATCATTTCTAGCCTTTAGGTCATTAATGATTCCTATTTCCTCTTCCCTCATGTCTTCAAAAAGACTTAAATTTACCTTTAAATTGGTCACAAATTCTGACAGAGAAATTTTTTCCAACTTAATTTCATCAATAAAACCTCCAGATACTTCCATCAAATCGTCTATATATTCAGAGATTTTTTCGCATTCCGCCTTGATTTTGCTAAGTCTTTTTAGGTCTGTAGCATCTTTAGATTTTATTAAAGAAAGATTGGTATTGAACACAGTAAGGGGTGTTTTCATATCGTGAGAAATGGCTGCTAGACTTGTTTTTATAAAGGTGTCCTTTTCTTTTATTTTTTCATTTTTATCTCTAAGAGTCTTGTTAATTAGGTCAAATTCTGCCAAATCTAAGTCTTTGTCATAGTTATCTTTTTTAATTGAATCTTCTAAAATTCTTAAATCTTTTAGGATATGATTATCAATGCCAAGATAAAGTTTTCTTAGAAAATAGAGGGACTAAATCATAAAAACGCCCAAAGGAAAATCACTTTTTAGCCTAAGGGAATATAGGTATGTTTGACCTAATTTAAGGGCTATAATTGTTAAAATTCCGTAAACTAACACTCTCAAAAAATTATCCAAAAGGAGTCCAAAAACTAAATTTTTCACTCGTTTTTCCACCTATATCCCTCCTTCCAAATATTTTCAACCGGGTCATCTACCCCGATTTCTAGGATTTTCTTTCTGATGTTATAAATATGAGTCACAATCGTCCTCTCTGATGCCTGTTCAAAATTATCCGATACCACAGAAAGCAGGCTCTCTTTAGAAAGAACCCTGCCCTTATTGATAAATAAAATTTTTAAAATCTTTTTTTCTTGGCTTGTTAAATAAATTTGCCTTTCATTTTTCCTTACAAGGCCCGTTTCAAAATCAAAAGTTGTCTCTTTGTAGGAAATTTCTGAATTTTCATTTAGCCTTAACTTAGATTTTATCCTAGCAAGTAAGATATCTGGGTCAAAGGGTTTTTTGATATAGTCATCCGCCCCAAGTTCTAAACCCTTTAGCTCGTCTTCCTTACCAGCCTTGGCAGTTAGGATAATAATTGGTCTTTTAATCTCTTCCCTAATAGTTTTTAGAAAATCCAAACCATCAAAATTACCTAGCATTAAATCTAAAATTATCAAATCGTATTTATTTAATATCAGATAATCGTCAATTTCTCCAAGGTCTAGGAAATAATCCACCCCATAGCCTTCATTTTCCAAGAGGTCCTCGAGGGATTCTACCAGGGCCAGGTTATCTTCAATTATACATATATCCATATCTCCACCTCACTGATATTATATGTCTTTTTAATCAAGAATTGGTAAATTTTTCCACAAAAAAACAGGACCTAAGCCTGTTTCTTAAAATGATTCTCACTTAATATGGAAAATTTATAAAACCATGACCAAAGTCCCTAGACCGATTAAGATTGCTCCTATAATAGCTTTTTTGCTGGCAAGTTCGCCGAGGATTAAAAAGGCAAAAATCATTGTAAAAACAACACTTAACTTATCTATAGCCACGATTTTAGATGCGTCTGACATTTGCAAGGCCTTGTAAAAGGCAAGCCAGGAAATGCCTGTGGCAAGACCTGAAAGAACCAAAAATACCATTGACTTTTTGCTGATTTCTCCCAAATCGTGCTGGCCTCCAACTAGAAAAACCATTATCCACGAAAAAACCAAAACAACTGTCGTCCTAATAGCTGTTGCCAGGTTTGAATTTATATCATTTATCCCAATTTTTGCGAGAATTGATGTAAGGGCCGCAAAAATTGCTGAAATCAGGGCGTAAATATATGCCATAAAAACTCCTTATAAAAAAACTCTCCTGAGGGAGAGCTCTTAATCTTCAAATTCGTCAGCTAGGATATTTTTTAAGACTTCTGCCTCTTCTTGTGTAAGGGTAATACCCTTGCTCATCCTAGTGTGATCTTCGTTCCAATCTCTGATATCATATTTTGGATCTCTTTCATTCCAAGAAACAAGGTTTAATTCCTTGGTCCAACCCTTGGCGTTGGTTGAAAGGATACCTATATTTTCTACTATATCGTATTTTATTGCCATAATCGCTCTCCTTTATAAGTACTTATTTATTCATTCGTTTTTTAAGGTCTTTTTGAATTTGATTGTAGTTATAACCAGCATATTTGAGACGTTTTTCTCTTTCCTTGCCGGTTGACCAGTGGCCATCAATTATTTCTTGAATTAGCTTGTTGTAATCCTTCCTGCTCTTGCCCTTAATTAGCAAAGGATAATCCCTATAAAGGGCGTTTTTATCAATATTTCCAGAATAACCATCGACCCTTCCCTTGTGGGCATATTGCCAAATATCAAATTCTGTATCCTTATAACCTGTAAAACCAACTCCGTCATAGTCAGCTATCCAGAAATTGCCCCTATTTCTAATTTCTTTAGTTAGATGGTTTTTAGCAAAATGTGGGTAGGAATAAACCCCTGTCACATAACCGTTTTTGCTCAATATATTAAGGAAGGTCTCAGCTGCCTTTGATAGGCTCTCCCTGCTGACCTTTGATTGTCTCATCCCATCTTCAACATCCAAAAATATTGGTAGGGATACATTTTTACCCTTCAAAAAATCTAGGACAAAATATGCTTCCTTAGTTGCCTCTTCTTCATTTGTAGCCCTAGAATAATGGTAAAAACCTATTGGCACATTTCTCGCATTTAGGTTGTTATAATGAGTATCTACAGCAAAATCCTTTCTTAAATAGTAGGACTTTTCGCCAGTTTCTTCATCTTCCTTAAAGGTTGTTATTGATGACCTAAGGATAGCTCCATCTATAGCTGCCGCAAACTTATCGTAGTTTATAGAAGATGGTTTTTGGTGTTCGCTTATATCAACCACATTTGAATAAACTGCAGTTTTTGGGTAAACAACAGGCTGTTTCTTTGCGTTTGCAAGCCTTAAGTCTGGATTATTTTTAATATAGGCATCTCTTCTAGCCTTTATCTTAGCTTGGTCAACCTTGATTCCATTTTTCGCTAGGATTTGATCAAGATTTGTGGCATCATATTGAATGACATCACTAGCGTGGGCAAAGCCCGGTCCACTGATTAAGATTGCCAGACCAAGGGCAATTATTTTAGTAAATTTTTTCATCTTATCTCCAATACATCTGTTAAATCAATGTGGCAATAGCCAGCTGGGTTCTTCTTCAAATAGTCTTGGTGGTAGGCTTCTGCCACCACATAAGTATTTAAGGTCTCTACTTCTACTAGGATTTTCCTATCACATTCTTTTTGTTTTTCACTTAGAAAGTTTTTTGCCACTTCCAAATCATTTTCATTTTTAGAATAAATTCCAGTCCTATATTGTCGGCCCAGGTCGTTTCCCTGCCTATTTAGAGAAAAGGGATTTATTATGTAATAAAAATGTTCAAGTATATCTCTCAGCGAAATTTTTTCCTCATCGAAAGTCACCTTGACTGTTTCGGCAAAGTCTGTCTTATAAAGTTCTTCATAAGTGGTAGTGGTGGTATTTCCATTAGAATAACCAACTTCTGTCGCCAAAACTCCTTCAAGCTTTGAAAAGTAAGCATCTACTCCCCAGAAACACCCACCTGCCAAATATATATCTCTCATTTTTTTCTCCTAAATTTTGTAAAATCAGTCCTTCTATGGTTTCGCTCCTTAAAAGTCTTTAGAGAAGACGAAAATGATGATGCTAGTAATACCCCAAAGGCAATAGCCGCTGCAATGCCGAGCGCCTTGTATAGGAAACCTATGGCAACATAAGTGTTATTAGCAATAAAATTTGTCATTGACTTATAAATCGCTTCACCTGGGCAAAGGTTAATTATACCTGGAAGGATAAAAACGCTAGCTGGATGGTGGTAGATTCTAGCCAAAATTTCGGCAGTTGCTGTCATAACCAAGGCAGAAATCAAAGAACCCAAGTAAACTGAATTAGTATGGGCAAGAACTACCTTGTAAATTACCCAACCAAAACCTGCGGCAAGGCTAGAAATATATAAGGCCTTTTTGGGCAAATCAAATATCAAACCAAAACCAACAGCCGCAATGGTTGATATAATAAATTCTCTAATATAAAACATCCTACCCCCAAATTGTCATAATTGTAATCGGCGTACCAACACCCATGGCAAGGGCTGTGGAAATTAAAATACCGATAACAGCTCCAGTTAAGCCAGAAGTAGCATCACCACTCATTAAATCCCTCATGGCATTAGTAATAGTAATACCCGGCAAAAGTGCCATCATTGATGAAACAATAATAACACCTGACTTAATATCTGGGTAAAAGTGGGCAAAAATCATTGTTAGGATAGAAACTATTACCCCATATAAATAGTTTACCACAAAATAACCCAAACCATTTTGCTCCATAACATACGAAGCATAGTAGGAAAGCATACCAACAACTATGGAAATAGCCATCTCATTCTGTCCCCCACTCAAAAGTAGGGAAAAAGCTCCAGCAGCTATTGC
>NZ_CAUPFR010000099.1:0-5595 GCF_963510575.1 uncultured Anaerococcus sp.
AAAAAGTGATGTTGCAGAATAGATAAATCTATTCTGCAACATCACCTTTTTTCTTGGAATTTCAATGGAAATTCAATTTGTTTTGTAAATTCAATTCATAAATATTTCCCAAAAGTCTTGACAAATTATAACTGTTAATATACACTATATACAGATGGAGGATATATGGACATAAAAATAAATTACTCGAGTAAAGATCCGATATATTTACAAATCAAAAACCAGATTAGGGATGCAATCTTAGATGACAAGCTAGATATAAACAAACCCCTGCCTTCCATAAGGCTTCTTGCCAAGGAGCTTAGGGTGAGTGTGATTACAACCAAGAGGGCCTACGACGAACTCGAAAAGGACGGATTAATCGATTCTGTTCCGGGCAAGGGCAATTTTATTAAAAGCCAGGACCCACAAATGGTCAAGGAGAAACTCATGGTAAAAATCGAAGACCACATTAAGGAAGTCATCAAGCTTGCAAGACTTGGCGATATTTCAAAAGAAGAAATCCTCGCCCTAGTTGATGTATTGGAGGATACTGATGACTGATGCAATTAAATTAAAAAAACTAACAAAGAATTTTGGAAATTTTAGGCTCGGTCCTATCGATTTAGGGATCAAAAAGGGAACTATAACAGGTTTTATTGGCGAAAATGGGGCTGGAAAGTCTACCACCATCAAGCTTATTTTGGATGTAATTGGCAGAGATAATGGAGCGATAGAAATTTTTGGCAAGGACATAAATAACCTCTCTGTTGACGAAAAATACAAGCTTGGCTTTGTCTACGATGATCTATTTTTACCTGGCTCTATGAAGGTGGACGAGATAGAAAAGTTTCACTCTTTGCTTTACAAGGACCACTGGGAGAAGGGAACTTTTTACGAATTTATGGAAAATTTTGCCCTTCCAACTAATATTCCTATAAAGACTTTTTCTAGGGGTATGAAAATGAAATTGGGCCTTGCCCTCGCCATGAGTCACGGGGCAGAAATCCTAATCCTAGATGAGCCTACAAGTGGCCTTGACCCGGTTGTGAGGGATGATTTTTTGGATATTCTTCTTGATTTTATTCAAGATGAGAACCACACAGTTTTGATTTCCTCCCATATTTTGTCAGACCTAGAAAAAATCGCCGACTACATTGCCTTTATCCACAAGGGTAAGCTAATTTTCAACGAAGAAAAAGACGGCCTAAGTGAAAAATATGGCCTTGTTTCCCTGGGAGATGAAGAATTTGAAAGCCTTGATAAATCCGCCCTTGTAGGCGTGAGAAAACATCAATTTGGTAGGGAATGTTTGGTAAGAAGAGAAAAAATTCCAGAAAATCTTGACATAGAAAAACCATCTATCGAAGATATCATGGTCTATATGATAAAGGAGGCCTACAATGAAAGCCTTAATATATAAGGATTTAACAACAACAAAGACATCAATTGGGCTAATGACAGTAATCATGGTAGCCATTGCCTTTGTTTTCAACAATGAGGACCAACTAGAACTTTTCCCTCTGACTTTTATCCTACTTCCAACAATCCTTTTGGGAATTTTGTTTGGAGTCGACTCAGAAAGCCACATAGACAAGTATTTGATATCAACAGGGATTGGCAAGGAAAAAATAGTCGGATCAAGATACGCCTTTGTTTGGATTCTTTCCATCTTTGCTCTTATAATAAGCCTAATTGTTGGCTACAGAGTAAAATTGCCAATCGCCCTTTACTGTGCTAGCGTCCTATTTTTCTCAAACTTTATCGCCTTAGCCCAACTTCCCCTCATGTATAAGTTTGGAGAAGAAAAGTCCAGGATGATTTTCGTCCTATTTTACTTTATAATCTTTGGAAGCTTTTCATATTTTGGGGCAAACAAAGAGAAACTTTTAGACTTGATAAATTTTGGCATGAGCATGAATAAAAATATCTTGGCCCTAGGCCTTGTGATTCTAACGATTTTACTAAGTTTTCTTTCCTTTAAAATTTCAGCTGGAATCTATAAGGCTAAGGAATTTTAAAAAATGGTCCCGGATTTGGGACCATTTTTACTTGCTTATAACTTTTTATTGATTTGGCCTATCATATTTTTTTCATAAATATAACAGGCGAAAGAGATTAATAAATAAACTCCAACAAAGAGGATGATTGAAAATACAAGGCTTAAATTATATTCAAACCATCTTAGGTAAAGGCCTGCACAGATGAAATAAACAATCATTGCACAAAAGTGGATGGCATGACTTAAATAAGTTGCCCTATTCTTGTTTTTGAAAATATTCGCCATTAGGACTGAAACAATACCAAAGCCACCATAGACCAGGCATTGGATAATTTTTGCATAACCTGGTGCTTGGCTTGCCACGAAGTCAGAAACTCCAACTATATTTTCCTTAATTATCATAGATAAAACGGCCTCAATCAAGGCGCCTATACCTACACCTGCCAAAAATCCAACTAATAAATCTTTAAAATTTTTCATGTTTCCTCCTTATAGGCCTAAGGCCTTCCTAAATTCTTTTAAATTTCGCCTAGAAACGTAGGCCACATCATCATTTGTAAGCTCGACTGCTATAGTTCCTGTAAAGGAAAGGTCGAGTTTTTTTACAAAGTCAAGATTTACAATATCTGAACGAGAAATCCTTATAAATTTTTTCTTATCTAACCTCTTATCCAATTCGGAAACAGTAAGCCTTGACGAAAAAGTTCCGTTTTTCGTTTTTATAAATACACTCTTATCTTGGGCGAAAATTCTTATAATTTCTTCGTGAGAAAGGATAAAAACTTCCTTATCACGAAAGGCTACAAGCTTGTCAATTAGCCTGTCAGCCAGTAAATCCTTTATGGTTTCGACTTCCTTTGAATATTCCTTGGCAAATATTTTTACCTGGGTTTCGTCGATTGTTTCATCAATTATTATGTCAACTTTCATCCCTACCTCCTGATTCTATTATAAAGCCAAGAATTAACTTATGCATTCATTTTCGGATAAAAGGTCGAATATGAAAGATAAGTGGTCAAAAAATAGGGGAATGGGTTTAAATTTACAATTATATAGGTGAATTTATAGCAAAAAAATCGTATATTAGAAAGGTATAACTTTTTTTAAGACGAATTTATGGCTTAAAATATAGATAATTTTAATATATAAGGAGGACTTATGTCTAAGAATAAAAAAACAGGAGGAGTCCTGGCTAAGATTGAAAAAGTCGGCAATGCCCTGCCCCATCCTGCTATAATTTTTGTAATAATGATTGTAATTTTAGCTGCCATTGCACAAATATGTGTATGGGCTGGCCTTTCTGTATCCTACTATGATGCAAAAGCCGAAGCTGAATCAACTATCGAAGCTGTGAGCCTTTTAAACGCTGAAGGCATCCGCTATATGTTTTCATCCCTAGTTCCAAATTTCACATCCTTCGCACCTCTTGGTGTAGTTTTAGTTGCTATGCTGGGTGTAGGTGTGGCTGAGGATGCAGGATTTTTTGACGCTGGCCTTAAGAAGATGCTTTCAAATGTGCCACCAATGATCCTTACAGGAGCGGTTGTTTTTACAGGAATCGTATCAAATATCGCATCTGATGCAGGCTATGTTGTGGTAATTCCACTCGGGGCAATGATTTTTGCCTCAGCTGGCAAACACCCAATAGCGGGCCTTGCTGCAGCCTTTGCAGGGGTTTCTGGTGGATTTTCTGCCAACCTAATTTTTGGACCAACAGATGTCATGCTAGGTGGAATCACCAATGAGGCCCTAAGGGCAGCAAATATTTCCTATACAGTAGATGCTTCAGGCAACTGGTATTTCCTAATAGTTTCTACCTTTGTTTTAACCTTAGTAGCAAGCGTGGTTACAGAAAAAGTTGTAATCCCAAACCTCGGAGAATATAAGGGAGCCTATGTCCACGAAGATAAGCCGCTAACAGATTTAGAAAAAAAGGGATTAAAAAATGCCTTGTTAGCATTTTTACTATTTGTAATCGTAATGGCAATTTTAATGGTGCCAAAAAATGCTGTCTTAAGGGAAGCAAATGCTCAAGGCAAGATGACCTTAGACGCCTTTTTGGGCAAGGGTTTAGTAGGAGCAATCTTATTTATGTTCCTAATTCCGGGTTATGTTTTTGGAAGGACAACAGGCAAATTTAAGGATTCAAAAGACCTTATAGGAGCTATGGGCAAGTCCATGGAATCCATGAGCGGATTTTTGGTATTAGCATTTTTCGCAGCCCAATTTGTATCGTTCTTTGCCTATACAAACCTAGGAACAATCCTATCTGTAAAGGGAGCTGAGTTTTTGGAATCAATTAGCCTAACAGGAGTACCACTTGTTATCCTATTTATAATCCTATCAGCCTTTATAAACCTATTCATAGGATCAGCCTCAGCCAAATGGGCAATCATGGCACCAATCTTTGTGCCAATGTTCATGAACATGGGACTCTCCCCAGAACTAAGCCAAATGGCCTACAGGATAGCCGACTCATCAACAAACATCATAAGCCCGCTAATGAACTATTTTGCAATGATAGTAATCTTCATGCAAAAATACGACAAAGACAGGGGGCTCGGAACCCTAATCTCAACTATGCTACCATACTCCATAGCATTCCTAATCTTCTGGACCTTGCTCTTAGTAGGCTGGATGATATTTAAAATTCCGTTAGGACCGGGGGCGATGCTATTTGTTTAGGGTCTATCCGAGATAATGGTAGTAAAAACTTTGTAGGCAAAGTTTTTGCGGTTTTCAAAATTTCTCAAGGTGCAAAGCACCGCAGTAGAAATTTATGAAAAACCTTATGTGATTTTGAACTAGCCCGTCCGGCTCGGGGAGGACTGACGTGATAAGTAAGAGCGTCTGCAATAAAAAGATTACTAGAATATCATTTTTTTTCGTTAATTCGAGATTAACTGTATCTTATAAATAATCTAGGTCATTTACATGACCTCTCCGTAAAAAGGGGACCCCAAGGGAACGTTTCGCACGTTCCCCCATCGGGTCCCCTTTAAAACCCCTTCCGTTACCCCCTCCGGGCGACCACTCTCGTGGGATAATGTGTTTGCCTTCGGCAAACGTGTTGGTATAGAGGAGCCATTGTTCAGGAAAAATATTTGTTTAAATTTTTAAAATCCCAAGCCTCCTAAAAATTGCAATCTCGTCTAACTTGTACTTTTTATTTGAAAATTTGTTCACAGTATCTACTGTATTTCTATTTGTAAAAAGCTGTCAGTGCAATTTTTTTCACGGAGGCTTGGGATTTTAAAATACTCGACCTTTGGATTTTTGGTTTCTTCGTTTGGAAACAAACACTAATTTAGCAATGTTTGGCAAAGCCAAACGAGCCGAGAACAATCTGGAACATAGAAACCAATTTTCTAATTTATCAAGAAAAGATTTTTAATCAAGAAGACCGTCAAGAAAATCGCATGCCTGAGCGTAGCGAGTTTGCGATTTTTAGGGCTTCGTAGATTAAAAATCAGTGTGGAGATACGTAAACTAATACGAAGTCATACCCCATACTAAAGAGGTTTGCCGTAGGCAAACTTCTGGTTTCGCACTCCGCTTTAGGAGACGCTCGGGGGTGTAGCCGAGAGGGGTTTAAGGGGAGGCGGGTGAGGGAC
>NZ_CAUPFR010000100.1:0-5570 GCF_963510575.1 uncultured Anaerococcus sp.
AAGAAAAAAAGTGATGTTGCAGAATAGATAAATCTATTCTGCAACATCACCTTTCGTGGAAAATTTTAGTCTTCTTTTTGGATGATTTCAATTCTATAACCGTCTGGGTCAGTGACGAAGAAATACTTGTTTGAGTTTGGGGTTAATCCTCTAATTTCGGTCACTTCATAGTCTTTTTTCATTAAAGATTCTCTAAGAGTAATGATGTCGGGGTGGGAAATGGCGATGTGGCCGTAGCCTGTGCCAATTTCGTAGTCATCTTCTTGGTCGTAATTGTAGGTTAATTCTAATTCATAATCTGGACTTTTAGGAAGTTTTAGGTAAACTAAGTCAAATTTCTTTTCTGGAAATTCCCTTCTTCTTGATTCTACAAATCCCAATTCTTCTGTATAAAACTTAAATGATGCATCGAGGTCCTTAACCCTAACCATGGTGTGTAAAAATTTCATAAGCTCCTCCTTATTTTATATATAACCCAAAAGGGGAAATTTTATTCATTTTGAAATATAATTCACCTTTACTTTTTGATTATTTTTAATAAAATTAAAATTGACTTTAATATTATTTAGGTTTATAATGTAAGCAAGAAGGAGGATAGCGATGGGAAATGATAAAAGAGAATGGATAGAAAATCTTGATGACAGTGAGATTGACTTCATCAAGAGATTTATCCTAGAATCGGGATCCTTAAAGGAAATGGCAGCAATCTACGGCGTATCCTATCCGACAGTTCGACTAAGACTTGATAGGCTGATAGAAAAGATAAAATTAGCTGACAAGGAAGATTTGTCTTATGTGAGCCTTATAAAATCAATGGCTATAGACGGGAAAATTACCCTAGATGCAGCCAAGATTTTGATTGAAGAATACAAAAAAGAAGGAGAAGAGAAATGAAGCTAGCTGCAGTAAACTCAGTAATTACAATTTTAATTTTGTTCGTTCCATTAATTTTGCAAATTTTGATATGTAAATATATAAAGGGAAGGGCAAGCCTAATCCTTCCAGGGCTTTCTTTTATAATTTCAATAATCTATATATTGAATATCCCAGAAGGAGTTGGTAATTGGTGGATAGCTGTACTTACAACTTTGACACTAGCCAATATTCCAACAATAATCTACTACCTAATTTACAGGTACTACGATAAAAAAGAAAAACAAAAAGACGAACTAGACAAGATGAAAATTATGGATATGTAAGAGAGCAAGCTTGGCTTTGCTCTTTTATATTGCCTATCTTTTCTGATATTTATTTGAAATACTTTCCTATATTTGATACATTTTATAGTAATCATTATGTTTTAAATTAAAAATTATTAGAGGAGAGGAAATGAATAAGAAACTGTTTAAATTTACAGGACTTGCCCTCGGTTTAATGTTAAGCCTAACAGCTTGCTCAGAAAAACCTAAGGAAAATACAGATGATACTTCCAAAATCGTACAAAGGGAAGAAGTAGCAGACGAGAAAAAAGAGGAAAAGATCGAAGAAGAGAAAAATCCTAGCGAAAATAACCAAAAATTAGCCAAATTATATAATAAAGTCTTGGATGAGATTGACACTTATGAATTTTCCGATGTTGAATATGGCAAATACACTTATTCATATGCCCTGGTAAAGACAGATGAAGCCGATTATCCACAGCTTTTAGTCGCCCAAGATACTGACTTTGGCTTATCTTACCTAAAATTATTTACAGTAAATGATGACTTTACAGATGTTTTTCATGATGATGAACTAATATCAATTGGTGTAGCAACTGCCGGTGGTTTTAGGGGGATAATCGCACAAAACGCAGATTATAATGCTCTAATATACACAACATTTATGTCAGGCACCGGCCAGGGCCAAGAAGAGAAAATCACAAGTTCTATTGAAGATAAGTCTTTAAAACTCAAAAGAGAAGTCATTTGGGAAGGTAGGATTGATACTAAAGCCCAAGATGATTCTGAAGAAATAGATTTTTCTGAAATTGAAGATAGGGATAAGCTTCACGATTTAGCTAATATCAAAGATGTGGAATATGTTAAAAGCTTAGAAGAAAATAAAGAAGAAAAACCAGAAGATATAAATAAGGAAAAAGTAGAAAACCCAAGAGAAAATGAAAGTAAAAACCAAAGCCAACCTGGAACTATGGTTGCGACAGGAGTGGTAAGGGTATTTAACCATGACGAAATGATTGCTTATCAGAAATCAAACCCTAAAATGCTTTCGGATATGGGAGAACATTACACAGTCCTTATCTTGGATAAGACAATTGATGTTACTTTGCCAATAATTGGAGGAGATGGGGACATGACAAAAAATGTTGGTCTCATAAGTCTGCCTGAGGACATGATGTCCTATAAGGACAAGGAAATTACAATAAGCTTTGGACCAAGAGATGGCTATTGGCAATCAGATGTGAGCCTACCAATGGAGGCCCCAAGAATGAACCAGGTAAAGGTCTTAGAATAATAAATAGAAAATAGATAAAAAAGCCTTTTAGCATTTAAAATGTTAGAAGGTTTTTTGATAGAGACAAATTTTCATTTCTTACTTCTTGTCACCATCGTTGGTGACAAAACTGCGCTTAGTAACGCTTGCAAATGCCCATATCATCAGCATATAATAAGATTAAGATAACTTATGTCATGATTTTTAAAGGAGGAATTATGGACAGAAATTCTAATATGAAAAATAATGTGCAGCGTTTCGGAAGATTCTTAAGCGCTATGGTAATGCCAAATATTGGTATGTTTATTGCTTGGGGCTTTATTACAGCTCTATTTATACCTGATGGTTATTTCCCAAATGAAAAACTTGCATCAATGGTAGATGTCTTATTAAAATATCTACTACCAACCCTTATCGCTTATTCAGGTGGTAAATTAGTTGGAGGAGAAAGAGGGGCAGTAATAGGTGCCATCGCCACAGCCGGTGTAATAGCTGGTGCTGATATACCAATGCTTATGGGTGCTATGATCATGGGACCATTTGCAGGTTGGGTTATCAAAAAATTTGACAAGGCAATCGAAAATAAAATCCCAGCAGGATTTGAAATGCTTGTCAACAACTTCTCTCTTGGTATTATCGGCATGCTTCTTGCAATCCTTGGCTACTACGGTATTGGACCACTTTTAGCAGGTCTTACAGCTATCTTAGAGGGTGGAGTTGATTTCTTAATCAGCAAAAAACTTCTTCCACTAGTGTCAATCTTCGTTGAACCAGGCAAGATTTTATTCTTAAATAATGCAATCAACCACGGAATATTTACTCCAATAGGTGCTAACCAAGTGTCAGAATTGGGTAAATCTATAATGTACCTAATAGAAGCAAATCCAGGCCCAGGTTTAGGAATACTTTTAGCCTACTTTTTCTTTGGCAAGGGTGACTCAAAGGATTCATCAGTTGGTGCAATGATTATTCACTTCTTTGGTGGTATCCACGAGATTTACTTCCCTTATGTACTAATGAACCCATATCTTTTAATAGCTGTAATAGCTGGTGGTTTTGCGGGTGTTCTTACAAATGTTATCTTAAATACAGGTCTAATATCAGCAGCATCTCCTGGATCAATTATAGCTATCATGTCTATGGCAGCGCCTGGAGATCATATAAAGATTCTCTTATCAGTTCTAATTGCAGCAGCAGTTTCATTCTTTATAGCGTCAATCTTTGTTAAAAGAGCATTCGCTAAGGGAAATGCAGTAGATTTTGAAAAGGCAAAAGCAGATCTTGCCTCTAGCAAAGCCGAAGCAAAGGGTGAAGAAAAAGTAGCAAGCCAAGCATCAAACACTACAAAAGAAGCTAAGGATGTTCATAAAATAATCTTTGCTTGCGATGCAGGAATGGGATCTTCAGCTATGGGTGCATCTAGGTTTAGAAATGCAATCAAAGATTCACCTTATGATATAGAAGTAAGCCACGCATCAGTTTCAGACCTACCAGAAGGAGCTGACATTATTGTAACTAACGAAAACCTAGTAGACAGAATTGACAAGAGCAAGGGATACGAAATTATTTCGATTAAAAACTTCTTAGCAGATCCAAATATAAACAAATTAATCGAAAGATTTACCAAATAAGATTTTAGAAAGGAGGGAAGTCATTGAAGTCATATAACTTATCTCAAAGGCAAAAAAATATCATCCATATAATTGGAGAAAATAATGATGAGTTCATAACAGTAAATGATATAGCAGAAAAAATTGCCGTATCTACAAGAACTGTGCAAAGAGATTTGCCCCTTATAGAAGATTTTTTATACGACAATGACTTCTCTTTGATTAAAAAACCAGGTCAGGGACTCTTCTTAAATGAATCTGCCGAATCCATAGCCTACCTTTATGAGCTTTTGGAAATGGTAGATTCCTCTAAGCAATACGAAAGGGTTGAGAGGGTAAATTTCATCCTCTCAAGACTTTTGACAAGCAAACACCCAATAAAGTATTTTGTTTTTACCCTCTACCTAAATATTTCAGAAAAAACCCTAATAGAAGACTTAGCCATAATTGAAAAATGGCTATCGGTTTATGATATCAAGCTTATTAGAAAGCGTGGGGTAGGCGTAAGTATAGAGGGCAGGGAAAAATCCATTAGAAAGGCCCAGGCCAAGCTGATAAATGAGGTCTTGGATAATGACAAAAAGATAGAAATCCTAAGGGATATCTATGATGATGTTAAGGTGGATTTGATAAGGCAAAATGATATCCTATCAATGATCGATATTGATATCATAAATAGGACCAAAAGGTCGCTAGAAAAGACTTTTACAAGGCTAAATATAAGTATTTCAGACAATTCTTATTTTAGTCTCCTAGTCCACATTTCCTTGGCAATTGAAAGACTAAAGCAAGATAAAAAAATAGATTTCAATGAAGATTTGGTAAAAAATCTCAGATCTAGCCAAGATTACAATTTTGCCAAGCAAATAATTGAAGACTTAGAAGATGAATTTGCCATAAAAATTCCCGATATAGAGATATATTTTGTGGCCATGCATATTAAGGGAACAAAAATTGTAGATGACAAAAACGAAAACTTCGATATTGATGATGCAAGAGAAGCCTTTAATATATCAAAAAAATTAATAGAGAAAATGGGCAGACTTTACGACCTTAACCTAGAAGAAGATTTAAGGTTAGAAAATGATCTAAAAGCCCATATCTTGCCAGCCTTAAGTAGGTTAAGGTATAGGCTAGCTATTAAAAATCCTATCCTAGATGATATAAGGGATAAGTATGGAGAAATTTACACGAGTCTTAAGGAAATTGCCCCAAGCCTTATTAGAGAAGAGGGGAAATTATCCAAGGATATAACCATTCCCGATGATGAAATTGGCTATATAGCTATTCATTTTATAACGGCCATAGAAGCAAGAATTATCAACAATATAGGGGTTAATATCCTTACAGTTTGCCCAACTGGTTATGGTACGTCGAGGCTTTTAGCAACCAAGCTTAAAAATCATTTTTCGAATGTAAATGTAATTAATAACGCTTCGATTATGGAATTAAATAGGGATTTCCTTGAGGAAAATGATGTTGACCTGATAGTAGCAACTGTAAAAATTGACGGTCTCATGGAAGATA
>NZ_CAUPFR010000101.1:0-5563 GCF_963510575.1 uncultured Anaerococcus sp.
CTTAAACCAACCCTTTAGGACTCTTTGCTCTTGTTCGATAACCTCGCCAATTGACCAAAAACAGCAACAGGCAATGACTCCAGCAAAGACACTAGGGATAAGAGATTTGATATAAAGGGAAAGGGCAACAAAAATTATGCCAAATAAAATAAAAACTTTGTTCACCTTCCTCCCAAAATAATATTCTCCCTTAATCACAAGGGGATGGAAAATCCCTATAAGAAAAAAAGTCACCACTCCAATAATAATTCCTTCCATAATTCCTCCTTATATAATTATCATATATATTGAAAAATTGGTCAAATATTTAAGAAAATTACTAAAATCAAGGAATGTAAAAGCATTTTTACATAAAAAAACTTGAGTGTAAAGTGATATAGATAGACTAAATAGATAAAATTTTTTAATATAGACTTAGGAGGTAAGAATGAAAATAGGAGACAAATTAAAAAATGCTAGGTTGGATAAAAAATTGACCCAAGAAGAAGTCGCAGAAAAACTTTTTGTATCAAGACAATCAATCTCAAACTGGGAAAACAACAAAACCTATCCTGACATTGGAAATGTAATTGCTTTATCAGATTTATACCAAATAAGTCTTGATGAGCTCTTAAAAGGGAGTGATAATTTTATGAAACATTTGGAAGAATCAACAGACATTGTAAAGTCTAACAAGAAACTCATATTTATTATAGTAATTGCCTTAATAGCAATGATTCTTATGGCAATGTTTACAGAATTTTTACCGGAAAAAGTAGTTTTAATTGCTATATTTACTCTGGCAGTAATAGTAACAGGTTTAGTTTATAGTGAGATTATTAAAAGATTTTAGGAGAATGAAATGGATATAAAATTAATAATAATGATAATAAGCGGAGCAGTCTTTGTGGTTGGAGCTTTTTTTCTCCAATATAATATATATCAGATGACTCAAATTGATGCTAATGCAAGGGGCCTAAAACACCCTAAGCTTTTGGGAGTTTTAAATATTTCGGGTAATAATGGCAATGCCTTCTTGCTAGCTTATTTGATTGGCAGAAAAAAATACCCTATACAAAATATTTCTAGCAAAGACCTTGCTAACCTTGAATTATATAAGAAAAAAGCTCTTTTAGCCCTAGGAATACACCTTGTAGCGTCTTTAGTTTTTATTGTAGCCTTTATATATTATGAGAGAATGACATTTTAATATAAATTTAAAAGCTTAAGCGATTTTTCGCCTAAGCTTTTTTCCTTATAGATATAATTCTGCTTGTGTTGTAAACATTTCTTTATAAAGTCCATCTTCCTTCATCAATTCTTCGTGGGTACCATTTTCTGTGATTTTTCCATCATCACAAACTATTATCCTGTCCGCATACTTGGTAGACGATAGCCTGTGGGAGATGAATAGGGAAGTTTGACCCTTTGAAATTTTTAGCATATTTTCAAAAATTTCCTGTTCACTCCTTGGATCTAGGGCGCTGGTTGGCTCATCCATGATAAAAAATTTCCCTTCATGGAAGATTGAACGAGCGAGAGCTAGTTTTTGACCTATACCACCTGATGGCTCAACAGACTTGTCTGAGAAAAGATAAGTGAGGAAAGTATCTTCTTTTTCAACTTGCTTAGCAATCCAGTTTGATAAATTGAGAAGGTCAAAGGCCTTATCCATATTTTTGTATTCATCAGTCCTAATATCTTCCTTCAATTTACTTGTGATATTTTCGCTAATCCTAAACGGAAAGAGCCTAAAATCTTGGAAGGTAGGGGATATGATTTGGTAGTATCTTTTTGTTGAAATCTTAGATATATCTATATCATTTAGGTAGATATGACCATCACTTGGTTCGTAAAACTTACACAAAAGTTTAACTATGGTAGATTTGCCGGCACCATTTTTGCCTACAAGGGCAAGAGTTTCTCCATTTTTTATTTCAAATGAAGTATCTTTTAGGACATAATCTTCACTTGCTGGATACTTGAAGGATACATTGTCAAATCTAATATTAATCTTGCTTGTATCTATATCAGTGATTTCTCCCTTATCAAGGAGGCCTTCTTCCATGTCAAGGAATTTGAAAAATACATCTAATTGAGCATTTACAGAAATTACCTTGGCGTAGTTTTGCTGGATGAGGTTGGTTGCGTTTATGACTTGGATTAGGGAGTTAAAATACATAGTGAAGTTTGCAAGGCTTATGGTCTTATCGATTAATTTATAGGTTAGATAAATTAAAGTAAGGATTATTGAGCCATTTGCACTCACATTCATAATCCCAGTGTATATTCCGTTTTTGTTGAAGTATTCGGTTGAAGATTTTATTACATTTTGGTGGTAGATGTCAGCTTTTTCTAGGACTAATTCTTGACCGTCGTAGATTTCTACATCCTTAAAATACCTTAAATCTGCCGCAAAATCTGCAAAAAATCTGTAGGACCTTATTTCAGAAACACTTTCACCTTGGTAATTTAGTTCGTTTTCTTTAATAAGATTTACTATTTTTTTGTTTATCAAAACTAATAAAATTAGCAAGATGATTATTGCAGGATTTAGCTTTACAAGGATTCCCAAAGCTAAGATTCCAGTTATGGCAGCTGATATTACCAAGACTATTATGTCATAGAGGGTGTACATTTCCCAAACTGCATAGTGGGCTTGTTCCATCATATCTTGGATATCTTTTGAGTCAGATTTTTCTATAGGAAGCCTTAGGGATTTTTGGGCAATCCTGAAAGTAAGTTTGTCTGACATATCTTCAAAGGTTAGGGTTAGGTAATTATTTAGCCATCTATAAGTTACTTCCTTGATAAAACCTAGGCCTATAACCAAGAGTCCAAGACCTAGGCAGTAGGAAATTCTTTTTTGTCCCATAAGCTCGTCAATTATTAGCTTTGGGGCGAAAATATTTATAAGAGGTAAAAATCCTAGAATGAGGTTTGTAACAATTACCCTAAAAGTAAAACCTGGGTGGTAGGTGTCAATTAATTTAAAAAGTTTTCTTATATTATTCATAGGACCTCCTTGTAATTTTTTGCTTGAAGATTATAGAGGTCTTTATAATCCTCACAAGTATTCATCAGCTCATCATGAGTCCCATTTGCGAGAATCTTTCCGTCCTTAAGATAAATTATCCTATCACAAAACTTGGTTGATGCAAGTCTGTGGGAGATAAAAATCGAAGATTTATCTTTGGTGAGATTATCATAGAGCATATAAAGTTCTCTTTCATTTAGGGCATCAAGTTGAGCTGTTGGCTCATCTAAGATGAGTAGTTTTGCCTTAGATTTTGCAATAGCACGAGCCAAAAATAGCCTTTGCTTTTGACCCCCAGACAAGTCGACCCCGTCATTGTCTAAAATTCTTAGAAGAGTTTGGCCGTCCTTTTTCTCATATTTATCTATGATTTCATCTAGGTGGGTCATTTTGTAAATATGTTCTAGGTTTCTATCCTCAGTCGTCATTAGGATATTTTCCTTAAAGGAAAATGGCAAAAGATTTGAATCTTGAAAGACAGCTGAGATTAGCTTTTTATAGTCTATCTGAGAATCCTTTATATCTTCTCCATTTATTAAAATCCTACCTTGTGTTGGTTGGTATAAGCCAGCGAGGATTAGGGCAAGGGTTGACTTGCCAGCACCATTTTCTCCTACAAGGGCGATAGATTCTGAGTCTTTTATTCTTAGATTTATATTTTTTAGAACATAGTCATCTGTGCCCGGATACTTAAAGGATACTCCATCAAGGACTATTTCCATATGGTCTGGATAAATTTCTTCTTTTTCATCCTTATAAACATCAGTAATTTTAAAAAATGGCTTGAAGACGCTAAAGTTTTTCCTAATATCAGAAAAAACCCACATGGTCTCGTGGTTAAAGGCAATAAAGGCAAAGATTGCTGTAAAATATACATAAAAATTTGCTAGAGAAATTCTTCCAGCAATAAGACCTGTCATCAGCCAATAAATTATAAGGCCATCCCTAATTAGGTTAAATATATTTGCCAGGGTAAAAATCCTTAGAGTCTTGGTGTTAACTTCTCCGAGGCGGATTATCCTAGACTTGTTGGTCTTACCGTAATAGGATTTGAAAATCCTTAATGTATCAAAAATTAAAATATCCTGCTTAGATAGGGGTGATTTCATTTCGTTATTGAGTTTGGAAAATTTATCCCAATTTGGGCTCATCTGTTGCCAATAATTGTCATAGGCCTTTGGTACTTGGTCTAAAAATATCCAAGATATGATAGTTAGGATGATTGTTGTCAAAAGGACCCAAAGATCCATAGACAAAAATATCCACAAAAATCCACCTATAGAAACGACCATGGCGAAGATATTTGGCAAATCCATCATAATGCCACCAGCACCGTGCCAAGGCGATTCTACAGACTTCATAGCATCACTTATTTTTTCGGATTCTTTCTTTTCTTTTTTCTTGGCGTAGGGGAGATAGAGTGAATACTCTGTGATCATATTCATTAGCTTGTAGCGGACGTGGTTCATCCTCATCCTATAATTGCCCATAACAAAGGCATCAAATAAACTAATTAATGAAGAAATAAAAAATAAGCCTATAAAGAATATTGGAAAAACTTTAGGATTTCCTTGATAGTTTTCTAGGATATAGGCAGGGGAAATAATCCATAAGAAGGGTTTGATCCCTACAAATAGACCATAAAGTGCGATTAGTAAAAACATGATTGGCTCCAAATGAGCCATCTTTTTAATTAAAAATTTAAATTCTTTCATAGTGCCGAATCTTCGGCATCCTCCTTGTTTTTCTTATGTAAGTCAAGGAGCTATCCTTACTTACTAGTTACGGGTTTTCTTTCCTTTTTTTAATCTGATCATTTTTCTGTTCTCCTTTCTTTAAATTTCTAATAGTTTACCATGGTAAAAGTATTTTGTCAATTATTGCCAGCTGAGATTGAAATTATGGTATTTTTGCCATCCTTATTCACATCAAGAACCTTAAAACGTCTGATTTTAAAGGTATTGTCAAAGTTCATATAAGAATTAATCACGGTACCAAGACCTGCTACTTCTGTGATTCCTGCCGTATTTGTAATAGGTAGGTTTGATTCAATGGCGTAGTTTATCATTTCATCAAAAAGTTCTGGGTCGATGTCTGATGTGTAATTTAAAAGGGTGATATAGGCCTTATCTTCGCTTAAAAATAGGTTGGTTTTGACCTTGCCATAAAATCCCTCTAGGAAAATTTGAAAGAGAATATAGGCAGTATTGTAGGAAAGGTTCCTATATCTGAGTTTTTTATCAACAACTAATTCGATTGTATCTTCGGTGTATTTGCCCTTTACAGAAATAAGGTCCTTGCCTTTATTTTCCTTTACTTCAACAACTTCAAGACCTCCTGCAGTCTTGTAATCGTTTATCAAAAAATCGTCACTTGGCATAAAGATAGTTTTTTCTACAAGTAGTTGGCTGATGTTATTTTTAAATCTCTTATCTTTAACTTCTGCAGTAAAGGATAAGATTTCTGGATATTTTTCATAAATTTTCATCTTTTTCACCTCTAATCTATTATATCATATGATATAATGAAATAGAGGTTTTTATGAAA
>NZ_CAUPFR010000102.1:0-5534 GCF_963510575.1 uncultured Anaerococcus sp.
CTTTTACAGGTCTTCCTTATGAGACCATGGTTTCTTATTTGGAAATCGCTGGTCAATATAAAAAGAAGGGCATTATTGATAGAATCAGACTCTCAACCAGACCTGATTATATAAATAATTCCATTCTAGACACTTTAAAATCTTATCAAGTGGATACTATTGAATTAGGCATCCAATCCTTTGAAGATGAAGTTTTGAAAGCCAATGAGAGGTGACACTCTGCCCTTGATTCTAAAAGAGCAAGCGAGCTTATAAAAGAATATGGTTTTACTTTGGGCCATCAAGTTATGCCAGGCTTGTATAAAGATAATAGGGAGAGAATTATCGCAACCGCCCTTGAGTCTGCGAGAATGAGACCAGATATAGCTAGGATTTATCCGACTCTTGTAATTAAGGATACCAAGCTAGAAAAACTTTACCAAGCAGGTCTTTACCAGCCATTGACCCTAGCAGAGGCTGTGGAGATATCAGCAGAAGTCTTAATGATTTTTACTTACAAAAATATAAATGTTATAAGAATAGGTCTTCAGCCAACAGATAATATTAACGAAGGCGCAGATGTGGTTGCAGGGCCTTTTCATGCTGCGATGAGGCAACTTGTAGAGTCTTATATTTATAGGCTCTACCTTGAAGAAATTATTAAGAGTGAAAATATAAGGGGAGATATCCTTATTCACGCTAAATCCAAGGATATTTCTCTTATAACAGGTAACAAAAAGTCCAATAAAAAATATTTTTATGACAAGTATAAGATTAAAATGGCCTTTGTGAATGCTGAATCATTTTATTTGGAAAATGATAAAGGGAAAATAAGTTTAGATTTACAAGCTTTTATAAAATCTTATGTAGAAAAAAAGTACGGTGGTGATTTAAATTAGACTAGAAAGTATAGAGCTAAAGGGTTTTAAGTCCTTTGCAGAAAAGACAAAAATAAAATTTGATAGCCAGATAACAGCTGTTGTTGGACCTAATGGTTCAGGCAAGTCTAATATTTCTGATGCCGTAAGGTGGGTTCTTGGCGAGCAATCAATAAAAAGTTTGCGTGGTGCAAATATGAAGGATGTTATCTTTACAGGTGCCAAGAGTGCCATGAATATAGCTGAAGTTAGCCTAAATTTTTCTAATGAAGATAAGAAGTTAGATCTTCCTTACGAAAAGGTAGCTATCACTCGTAGGATTTATAGGTCTGGAGAAAATGAATATAAGATTAATGATAAAAGAGTCAGACTAAAGGATGTTAGAGAATTATTTTTAGATACTGGTGGTGGTAAGGAAGGTTATTCGATTATAGGTCAGGGCAGGATTGATGAAATAATTTTGTCTTCTCCAAAGGATAGGAGGGCGATTTTCGAAGAAGCTTCTGGTATATCCAAGCATAAGTATAGGCGAGATGAGGCTAGTAAAAAGCTAGAAGCAGTAAATAATGACCTTGAAATTATCGAAAAGGAATTAGAATATAAGGAAAAAGACTACAAGCTTTTAAAAACTTACAAGGAAAATTACCTAAAGCATAGGGACTTAACAGATGAAATAAATAAAAAATCCTATTTTTATTTAAAAAATAAGTCCTATGACATGATTAAAAAAAGAGATTCCTTAAAAATTCAAATAAAAAACCTAGACGAAAAAATTAATGAATTAGAAAGCCAAAACTCATCAATAAGGGAAAAGCTTAGCCCATTTAGAAAAGAGTATGACCTCGATAAGGAAAGATTAGACAATTTAATAGCAAACCTATCTTCCTATGAGAAAAATATTGAAAAAGCAAATTCAAGCATAAAACTAAATGAACAAAAGCTTGACTATGATGAAAAAGATAAGGCAAGAATTAGTCAGATCCTCGAAAGCCTTGAAAATAATTTTATAAAAGAAGCTAAGTCCCTAGAAGAAAAGCAAAAAAATCTTAAAACTTTGGTAGAATCCATTTTTGAAATAGAAAAAGATTTGAAAGATAAAAAAGAAGCTAGGTCTGGGCTTGAAGAAGAAATCAGGCTTTTAAATGAAGAAATTTCTAAGGATCAAAATTCTTACGAAGAAATTAAGGCTAAAATTATAGACTACCAAGTCTTTGAAAAATCAAAGGCTATTATAGACGAAAAAAGAAAAAAAGACCTTGAAGAAAAAAAGATAAAAATCCAAAAGCTTGACGATGAAATTAGTGGTTTAAAAAACCAATTAGAAGAATTGGAATCAAATGAAGAGATCTTGTCTAGCGAGATTTTAGAAGAAGAAGGGAAAATAAGAAAGCTTGGAGAGGCAATAACTTTATTGACCGAAGAGTCAAACAAAACAACATCAAGTTTAAATAACTTAAAACTTGATATGAAGTCCATGCTTTCTGATTATAAAATAGAAAAAAATCTTTTGGAAAATAACCAGGGATACTTTTATCCAGTTCAAGATTTCCTAAAAAAAACCAAGGTAAATGGCTTGGCTGGATTTTATTTGGATACCCTTGCTAATTTGATTTCGGTAAGGATTGGTTACGAGGAAATTATTGATAACCTAATAGGTGCTGGACTTCAAAATATAGTCACAAGGACTAAGGAAGACACTAGAGAATTAATAAACTTTGTAAATAGGGAAAAGCTTGGCAGATTAACATTCTTGCCTATTGATTCAATAAATTCCGCTGTGAAGGAAAAACCAAGTGAACCTGAAGTTATATCCATGGCCTATGAATTAGTGGGATATGATGAGAAACTTACTGGTATAATTGGACATTTTCTAGGTTCTACTGTGGTTGTAAAAGACATAGATGCAGCTATTTCCCTTTCAAAAAAAATAAAGGGCTATAGGATTATAAGTTTAAAATTAGATATTATTAATACCTGGGGTTCCAGGGTTGCAGGAACAAATAAAAATAAACGTTCGTCAACAAACCTCCTGAATAGGAAGAAAAAATTAGCAGACCTTGAAAAGTCAATTCAAAACTTAAATCAAAAGCAAAAATCCCTTGAAGATAAGCTTGCAGAAATAAATTTAGACCTAGAAAGAAATAAAAATTCCCTTATAGAATTTAGAAGTACTTATGAAAATAAGTTGGAAGCTAAGAAAGATCTCACAAACATCATAGAAAGACTAAAATTAAAAATCGAATCCCTTAGCCAACAAAGGTTAGATTTGGATAGGGATGGACTTGACTATGAAGAAAGGGAAAGTGGTGTTGACATAGATAAGTTAAAAGCTGATGAAGAAATACTTTTAAATATTCTTGGTCAAAAAAATAAGGACTTAGAAGAAAAATCAGGTGCTTTTAATCTCATAAAGGAAACCCTAATCACCCTTACAAATAAATTGGAAATAGCAAAGAGGGATAAGAGTCTTGAGGAAAATAGCTTAGCTAATTTGAAAAATAATTTGGAAGATATAAGGGCAAATAAAAGAATCCAAGAAAAATTATTGGCAAAGCTAGAAGAAGACCTAGAAGCTTCTAAGGGAAATGCAGAAAATCTCGATAAATCAATAGCTTTATATAAAAAAGAAGCCGAAAACCTAAAGTCAGTCATTGAAGAACTTCAAGAAAGTCTCAAGCTAAGAGAAGGGGAAAATATAAAACTCATCGAAGAAAATCAGAAGTTTGAAGACGAGCTTAAAAACCTAGATATAGAAAGGGTAAAACTTTCCTATAAATTAGATAATGCTAACGAGAATTATAAAAATTTGGAAGATGAAGTTGGCCCTTATATTACCATGAGTCTTGATGATTTGGCAGAAAAGTTTAAGGAAGAAGAGAGAATTAATCCTACAAAGACAGACTTGATTAATATTCAGAAAAAGATAAATGAAGTAGGATTTTTTACGGAAACAGCTCTCGAGGACTTCGACACTGTCGATAAGGAAGTAAGTTTTATCAAAGACCAGGTTTCTGACCTCAAAAATTCAAAGGCAGATATAGAAAAAATGATCGTACGACTTGAAAAAGAAATGAAGGACGAGTTTTCTAAAAATTTTGCTGTAATTAATGAAAATTTCACCAAGATTTTTAAAATCCTCTTCATGGGTGGGGACGCAAGGCTAATCCTTGATAGCGAAGACTTTTTAACAGCAGGTGTTGAAATCGAAGCCAAACCACCAAGCAAGTCCCTAAAGTCAATCTCACTTCTATCCGGAGGTGAAAAGGCACTCACAGCTGTGGCCCTACTATTTGCGATTTTTGAGCAAAACCCAGCACCATTCTCAATCCTAGATGAGATAGATGCTGCCCTTGATGAAGCCAATATCAAAAGATATATAGAATATCTAAAAGGTCTATCTGACAATACTCAATTTATTATGATTACCCACAGGCAAACAACTATGCAATTGGCAGAAAAAATCCACGGCGTAACCATAGATGATGAGGGAATTTCGAAACTATATTCCATTGGTTTTGCTAGTAATTGATTAAAAGCCCAAAAATAGTAGAATATTTAGGATAAGATAAATTAAATTGCAGATAAATTCTAGGAGTTTTTCCAAAGGAGGAAGTATGGCAATTAGAAATATAAGAATAGACGGAGATCCGATTTTAAGAAAGATCTCAAGACAAGTTGATCAAGTAACAGACAGGATTAGAGTCCTTTTAGACGACATGGCAGCGACCATGTACGAAGCTGATGGTGTAGGCCTTGCAGCCCCACAAGTTGGCAATCTTAGAAGGGTTATTGTTGTGGACCCTAGAGATGGGGAAAACAGCCTAGTTAAGCTTGTAAATCCAGAAATTTTAGAAATGGATGGAGAACAAATAGGGGTAGAAGGTTGCCTTTCTATACCCGATTTTAATGCGACCGTCAAAAGACCAGAGCATGTAAAGGTTAAATATTTAGATGAAAATGGCGAAGAAAAGATTTGGGATGCCCATGGTTTTCCAGCAGTCATCCTTTGCCATGAAATAGACCACCTCAACGGTATCTTGTTTAAGGATAAGTATATCGAAGAGTACAAACCAGAAGAAATGGTAGAAATAGATGATTAATATATGTTTTATGGGTAATCCAAAGTTTGCTTTGCAGACTTTGGATATTCTTTATAAAGATGAAAATATAAACTTGAAGCTTGTTGTATCTGGCAAAGACAAGAAAAGGTCAAGAAATAAATTTAGTCCAACACCTGTCAAAAAATATGCAGAAGAAAACGGCATTAGGGTTGTAACACCAGATACTGTTAACACTGAAGACTTTGTAAATATGCTAAAAGACCTAGAAATTGACTACATTGTTGTAGTTGCCTTTGGCCAGCTAATCAAAGACGTCCTTTTAAATGGTTTTAAGGACAGGATAATAAACCTCCACCCATCTCTACTTCCTCTTTACAGGGGAGCAAGTCCTATGCAGTTTACCCTCCTAAATGGAGATAAAAAAACAGCTGCAACTGTCATGTTAATAGAAAAAGGGATGGATTCCGGGGATATCCTTATCCAAAGAGAAATGGACGTTGACCCAAGTGATGATTATTTTGACCTTGAAGACAAACTTGGCAAAATCGGTGCAGAAGCCATTAGGGATGCGATATTAAACTTCGATGAAGTTTATAATAATAGGATTGACCAAGAT
>NZ_CAUPFR010000103.1:0-5514 GCF_963510575.1 uncultured Anaerococcus sp.
TTATATTTTTGACTTACTGGTCGGTTGAAAAAGATATATAAGATAGGGCTCCAAAGGCTGCAACATAGACAAAATACTTATCATCAATTTTGCCTACGTCTATCCTTTTTACCTTGCCTCTTACGGCAGTTTTTGTTGCCTTTTCTATGTCTGATGAAATATTAATTGTCTTTGAAAAATCGTTGGTTGACCCTGTTGGAATGTAGGAAATAACAGGGTCTATGTCTGCTTTTAGGGCACCTGAAACAGCTTCATCTAGGGTGCCGTCACCACCAGAAATTAGGATTTCTTCAAAGTATTGACCGTATTTTTCAACAACTTCCCTGCAATCGCCAGATTTTTGGGTGGCGTAAACTGTAGGAAAGATTCCCTTTGATGATAGGTATTCGATTATCCATGACAACTTATCGTTGATGGCTCTTTGACCGGAATTTGGATTGTAAATAAATAGTAATTTTCCCATATTTAATTCTTTCTTTTCTATTTTAGCTTTGATGACCTTAAATTTAGGTTAAGTTTAAAACTTTGCTCAAATTATGGATTTTGGCTAAATACTTCGCCGTCAGTCTTGTTATAGATTATAAAGCCCCTGGTTTTCTCCCCGTCAAGGCTTGTTTTTTTGGCGATTTCTATAAGCCTTTGATCTTTATCAAGTTTTTTTATATGGCAACCTGGCCTATAAAGTAGGTAGCTGGCTTCTGGATTTAGGCCCAAGGCAAAGTTCACATTGTAGTATATATCGTCGTGAGCGCCTTCTTTGCTGGTGATTTTAAATGATTTTAGCTTTAGCTTGTAGGTGTAATCATCAAGAGCCTCTGTTATTTCAAACCTACCTTCAAAGTTTGAAGAGTGAATTTCCTCTCCACCATAAGAACTGGCTGCCTTCCAGCTTAGGCCATAATCTTGTCCATCCGAAGCGATTTTACCAAAATAATCTCCCCTAAAAGTCCCCTTGTTTTCAAAAATTATCTTTGTTTGCCCTGTATTTCCCCCGTAATTTCTTATGAGGGTTTGACCCTTTAATTTTTCGTAAAAAAGATTTATCACAGATTGAAAATCAACTTCCTTGTAGGTTTGTTTTTTATTTTCAATAGGCTTTCGATTGATACAACCACTTAGGATTAGCAAGGCTAAGACCACTATGCCTTTTCTCATATTTCTATATAGGCCCTAAAACCCCTGTCCTTATAATAAGAACCAGGGCTGTTGTAGTAAACAAAAATCCTATCAAAACGCCTGCCTGCAAAGAGGGCTCCACCCTTGACTCTAATATCATCTGGAGTTTTTATCCAAGATGTAGTTTTAGTATCAAATGTTGCAATTTCAGCAAGGGCTATATATTTTTCTTCGCTTAGAAGTTTTATCCCAAAATCTCCTATTTCTTCTTCAACAGAAGATACTGGGGCGTTTTCTTTTCTCTCTTGTCTAGCTTTTTTGTCATAGCAAAGGCTTCTCCTGCCAACTGGGCTCTTATCAGCCAAATCAACATAAACTAGGCCCTTAAAAATTTCTAAGTCTACAAGGTCTGGTTCACCACCTGTTTCTTCCATAGCAAAGATTGCATCATATAGGTCTGGATTGTTTAGGATAGAAGACTTGACAAAATCCCACTTGATATTTGGATGCCTATCCATATTATCCTTAAATCTCTTTTCTATAGTGTCCATAAAGGCTCTATCGTATTTTTCCACTATTTACTCCTTATATTTTCTACTAAGTGTCTAAGTGCAAGTGTTGGTGCGTAAAAAATCATGCGTGGACCTGCGTATTTCATTACTTTCTTAATCATTGCCCTGTGGTTTTTATCGTAGCAATGGATTTTACAAGCTGAACAAAAAGGCTTGGCGTCACCGTGGGGACATGCGCTTAATCTTTTTGCTACATAGGTCTTAAGCTTTTCTCTTTCAGCATTTTCTGCCTGGTGTCTATCGTAGTAGAGGTCAATCATGAAGTCCACCATGCTTAGACCCCTGTCAGTTTTTTTCATTACTTGTCTTCTGCAAGTTTTTTGATAGCATCTAGGTCTGTTGGGTCTTCGATTCCCGCTTCTTTTAATAGGCCTATAAGGCTATCTGTAGATTCGCTTAGTTTGTCAGTAATTTCTGCAAGTTCCTTATCAAGATTTACTTCTGTAGGTTCTTCCTTTTTTGGCTCATCTACATAGAAAACCCTGCCAGTTTTTGGGTCAAAACCAACTGTTCCTGATGTGTTGTCTTTTATATCTATATCATTTCTATCTTTGTTATCGTTTTTTGCTTCTAACATAAGTACTCCTTTATCGTTTATATATTTATTTTATCATCTTTTACCTATAAATTAAAGCTTATACAATTTTATTAGGAAAAATCGCCCCGTCTGGGACGACTTTTATTTCAATAATTTTTTGAGATATTGACCTGTGTAGGATTCTTTGACCTTGGCAATTTCTTCCGGAGTTCCAGTGGCAACTAGGTTTCCACCTCCGTCTCCACCTTCTGGTCCCAGGTCTATTATATAGTCTGAA
Organism: uncultured Anaerococcus sp.; assembly: GCF_963510575.1. Taxonomy (GTDB): domain Bacteria; phylum Bacillota; class Clostridia; order Tissierellales; family Peptoniphilaceae; genus Anaerococcus. The sequence continues at coordinate 2,504 of NZ_CAUPFR010000103.1, forward strand.
ACCTTGATTACATCAAGATTGTGCTCAATTACTACAACTGTATTATTTTGATCTACAAGCCTATTTAAGACTTCTATGAGCTTGTGAACATCAGCTGTGTGAAGACCTGTTGTTGGCTCATCTAGGATGTAGAGGGTTTGCCCTGTCGAAACCTTGGCAAGTTCTGTGGCAAGTTTTACCCTTTGGGCCTCACCACCAGATAATTCTGTTGAAGGCTGGCCGATTTTGATATAGCCAAGTCCCACATCGTAGAGGGTTTGGAGTTTCCTTACGATTGGAAGGTGGTTTTCAAAAAATTCTATGCCTTCTTCTACAGTCATATCTAGGACTTCAGAAATATCCTTCCCCTTATATTTTACTTCAAGAGTTTCCCTGTTGTACCTTTTGCCGTGGCAAACCTCGCAAGGAACGTAAACATCAGGCAAAAACATCATGTCAACCTTGATTGTGCCATCACCCTTGCAGGCCTCGCACCTTCCGCCTTTGACATTGAAGGAAAATCTTCCCTTTTGGAAGCCTTTCATCTTGGCTTGGTTGGTCATGGCAAAGACGTCACGGATGGCATCAAAAACCTTGGTGTAGGTCGCTGGATTTGACCTTGGAGTCCTACCTATTGGCGACTGATCGATGGCAATTACCTTGTCAATTTGATCGAGACCCTTGATTTTCTTGTGGGCTCCAGCGTGAACCTTGGATTTATTTATTTTCCTGGTTGCCATCTTATATAAAATTTCATTCACAAGTGAAGACTTACCAGAACCAGAAACTCCTGTCACAGTTGTCAGAGTCCCAAGTGGGAATTTCACGTCAATATTTTTGAGGTTATTTTCCGCCGCTCCGATTACTTCTATAAATTTATCAGATTTTCTGCGATTTTTTGGCACTTCAATCTTTTTTCTACCTGCCAGATAATCCCCAGTTAGGGAATCCTTGCAGGCCATAATATCTTCTAAAGAACCCTTGGCAACAATTTCTCCCCCGTGGATTCCAGCCCTTGGGCCAATATCAACAATATAATCAGCTGCCCTCATGGTATCCTCATCGTGTTCCACAATTATAAGTGTATTGCCAATGTCTGTGAGGTTTCGTAGAGATTTTATTAACTTGTCATTATCCCTTTGGTGAAGGCCAATCGAAGGCTCATCCAAAACATAGGATACTCCAACAAGGCCAGAACCAATCTGGGTTGCAAGCCTTATTCTCTGGCTCTCACCACCGGAAAGGGTTGAAGCAGTACGGTTTAGGGTTAAGTATGAAAGACCAACGTCATTTAAAAACCTAAGTCTACCCTTAATTTCCTTAATAATTAGCTCTGCAATTTGCTCTTTCATTTCAGAAAGTTCGAGATTTTCAAAAAATTCAATAGATTTGGCCACAGAAAGACGGGTTAATTCTGAAATGTTTAGGCCACCAACTTTGATAGAAAGAACCTCTGGTTTTAGCCTATCTCCATGGCAAACTCTACACTCCTCTTCACCCATGTATTCTTCAAATTTTTTCTTTTGGGAATCAGAATTAGTCCTTTGATACCTATCCCAGATATTTTGGATAGCACCCTCAAAAATCCCCTTGTAGCGTTTTCTGCCCGAAAAATGAGATTCAAAAACAAAGGACAAATCATAATCAGTTCCATATAAGATATCGTGGATAAGACCTTCCGGCGCATCTTCCAGAGGAGCATCATATGGATAATCATAATGGTCAGCAATGGCCCTTAGGACCTCGTAATAATAAGTCCCCTTGGCAGAAGTCGCATAAGCTTCAACTGCACCTTGGTTTATAGACAAGCTCCTATCTGGAATAATGAGGTCCTTATCCACTTGAAGGTGGAAACCCAGACCATTACACTCAGGACACATCCCAATCGGAGCATTAAATGAAAACATATTTGGAGTAATCTCAGGTAGGGATACATGACCTTCTGGACAAGCAAGTTTTGAAGACAAAAGCATCTCTTCTCCCCCAATCACATCCACAACTACAAGGCCATCAGCAAGTCCAATCACTGTTTCAAGAGAATCTGCAATTCTCGATTCGATTCCCTCTTTCATCTTAATCCTATCCACGATTACAGAAATGTCGTGTTTTTTATTTTTATCAAGGTCTATATCATCCTCGATTTCATATCTTTCCCCATCTATAATCACACGGACAAAACCGTCTTTTCTAATATTGGCCAAGGCATTTTTGTGTTGGCCCTTCTTGCCCCTAATAACCGGCGCAAGGAGTTGGATTTTAGTCCCTTCATCTAATTCCATAATCCTATCAACCATTTGGTCAACAGACTGGGCCACAATTGGCTTTCCACAAACCGGACAAAAAGCATCCCCAATTCTGGCATATAAAAGCCTGTAATAGTCGTAAATTTCAGTAACAGTAGCCACAGTAGAACGTGGATTCCTGTTGGTAGTCTTTTGGTCAATGGAAATAGAAGGCGATAAACCCTCGATAGAATCAACATCCGGCTTATCAATCCCACCCAAAAACTGCCTAGCATAGGACGAAAGACTCTCCACATAACGCCTCTGGCCCTCGGCATAAATAGTATCAAAGGCAAGAGTAGACTTACCAGAACCCGAAAGCCCAGTAAAAACAATCATCTCATCACGAGGGAGGGTTAAATCAATGTTTTTGAGATTGTTAGTCCTTGCTCCTTTTATAATAATATTATTATTTTCTTTCATCAGTATCCTTTCTTTTCTTTGTTAGCCGAGATTAATGGTAGTAAAAACTTTTAAATAAAAGTTTTTACGATTTTCAAAATTTCTCAAGGTGCAAAGCACCGAAGTAGAAATTTATGAAAAACCTTATGTAATTTTTTACAAGTGACGCGACGAATAGGAGCGTTAATTGTAAAAAGATTACGTTCCTTAATCTATTTTCTATTATTTTAATTTATCTTTATCTTTTATATTTTTATTCTACTTACAGTTGAATCTCCGTTCTAAGGGGGAAACCCAGGGGAACGTTCCGGACGTTCCCCAACCTGCCTCCCCAGACCCCACTCGGCT
>NZ_CAUPFR010000104.1:0-5483 GCF_963510575.1 uncultured Anaerococcus sp.
TAGAAGATCCAACACCATGTATCAGATGTGGAAGGTGCGTAAGCGTGTGTCCGGTATTCTTACTACCAAACTACATCCACAAACATGCCCTAGATGGTAGGTTTGAAAAGGCAGACGAAGAAGGCGCACTAGATTGTATAGAGTGTGGTTCTTGTTCATTCGTTTGTCCAGCCAGAAGACCACTAGTTGAAGCTATTAAGTTTGCTAAGAGACAAATAAGACAGGCAGGAAAATAGGGGGAAATATGGAAAATAATAAACAATTATTAGTAACAGCTTCTCCACATATTAGGAGTAAAAGAACAGTCGCTAATGATATGCTTGATGTTATCATTGCACTTATACCAGCAGGCGCTGTATCTGTTTACTACTTTGGTTATAGGGCTTTAGTTCTTATCTTAGCATCTGTAATAACATGTGTACTAGCTGAAACAATATTTAATAAATGCGCAAAAAGACCAAACTCAGTAAAAGATTTATCAGCAGTTGTAACTGGTATCTTACTAGCCTACAACGTGCCATTTACACTTCCAGTATGGCAACTTGTAATAGGTTCAGTATTTGCGATAATAATTTGTAAGATGCTCTACGGTGGAATTGGTCAAAACATCGTAAACCCAGCCTTAGGTGCAAGAGCATTTTTGATGGCATCATGGTCAGCAAATATGACAAACTTTGTACCAACCGAAAGAGTAGCAACACTAAAAACAGTAAGCGATGTATCCATGCTAACAGCAGCAACACCACTTTCTGATCCAAAATCTTACACAATTATGGACTTATTTATAGGCCACATACCAGGTTGTCTTGGAGAAATAAGTGCCCTAGCCCTCTTAATTGGTGCATGCTATTTATTAATTAGAAAAGTAATCCACATAAGAATTCCACTAGTATACATACTAACAACTACCATAATTCTTGCAATCTTTGGAGATAAGGTAAATCTAGATTATATACTTAAAAATATATTATCAGGTGGTCTAATCCTCGGAGCTTTCTTTATGGCAACAGACTATACAACAGCTCCAATTACCCCAAAAGGACAAATAGTATTTGGTTTTGGTTGTGGTTTTATCACAGCAGTAATCAGACTTTGGGGTGGATATCCAGAAGGTGTTTCTTATTCAATCTTACTTATGAACCTCCTAGTACCAGTAATTGAAAAACATACTAGGGATAGGATTTTTGGTAAGGCCAAGGCAAAAAAAGGAGCTAAAAATGAATAATAGTTTAAAACTAGGTATTAAATTACTTTTAATAACATCAATCACAGCCCTAGCCCTAGCCTTTACAAATAATATGACTAAGCCAATCATAGAAGCTCGCCAACAAGAAGAGCTAAAAGAATCTTTGGCAGTTGTATATAAGGCAGATAGCTACGAAGAAATGGACGTTGAAAAACCAGATGTTGTAGAAGCTGTTTACAAGGCAAAGGGAGCTGATGGAGACGGCTATGTATTCCAAATCAATTCTCCAGGTGGTTATGGTGGTGACATTGAATTTTTAATTGGTGTTGACAAAGACCATAATATAACAGGTTTTGCTCCACTAAACCATTCAGAGTCAGCAGGCTTTGGTAAGCAAATGGAAGAAGACTTCTTCAAACAAGGCATGGTTGGAGTAAACATGGACAAGGAAGTAAAGGCAAGTAAGACAGGTGGGGAAAATGAAATAGTCGGCATAACAGGTGCTACAATTTCAACAACCACTATCTTAAGAGGCATCAACGCCGCAAGAGAAGTCCTTGCTAAGCTAGAATAGGAGATATCATGGAAAAACAAAATAACAAACCAAAGGTAAATTTTGGCAAAATATTTATCGATGGTATTATTAAAAACAACCCTGTCCTAGTACAGATGGTTGGTATGTGTTCAGTACTAGCTATATCTTCATCATTAACAAATGCTGTTGGTATGGGCGTATCTGTAACCTTCGTACTTGTAATGAGTAACTTAGTTATATCATTACTCCGTAATTTCATCGCAGATGAAATCAGAATCCCATCATTCATCGTAGTAATAGCAGGATTCGTAACCATAGTTCAAATGCTAATAAAAGCTTACGCACCAGCCCTCGATAAGAGTTTGGGTATCTTTATACCACTTATAGTTGTAAACTGTATTATCCTTGCCCGTGCAGAAGGTTTTGCATCACAAAACGGCCCAATCCCATCAATCGTAGATGGTATCAGCCAAGGACTTGGTTATACAATTGCTATCTCAATCCTAGCTTTCTTTAGGGAATTATTAGGATCAGGCACACTTTTTGGCATGGCAATTCTACCAGAAAAATACACCATAGGCTTCATGCTCCAACCAGCATCATCATTCATAGTCCTAGGTCTAATCTTCGGAGCCTTCCATGCTATAATGAGCAGAAAAAATAATTAGGAGTTATTATGGCAGAATTATTTAAAATTATAATAGCAACTATATTTGTATCAAACTATGTATTAGGACAATTCTTAGGTATATGTCCAACCCTTGGTGTAACCAGCAAGGTAGAAACAGCAAGAGGTATGGGCTTTGCAGTAATCTTCGTTATAGTACTTGCAACAGTTATAACTTGGTTTATCCAACACTACATACTAGAAGCATTTAAAGTGCAATACCTTCAGACAGTTGTCTTTATCTTAGTTATAGCAACCTTAGTACAATCAGTAGAAACAGTAATGAAAAAATCAATGCCAGCACTCTACGGAGCCCTCGGTGTTTAGTTGCCACTTATTACTACAAACTGCGTTGTTTTGGGTGTAGCCATCAAGGCCATCGACCTATCATACAATTTAGTTCAATCAACAGTATATGCCTTTGCAGCATCAATTGGTTTCATGCTAGCAATCGTACTACTTGCTTATCTAAGAGAAAAAATTGAATACAACAAAATACCTGAGTCATTTAAGGGAGCACCAATCTCTCTTATAACCCTAGGTCTAATGGCTATAGCCTTCATGGGCTTTGCAGGTTTAGCATAGGAGGTAAGAATGCAAAATTTATTATTGCCAGTAGCAATCCTTGCTATAATGGGCTTTATCTTTGCGATAGCTCTAGGCTTTATTTCAGAGAAATTTCATGTGGAAAAATCAGTAAAAGAGGCAGCCGTTAGGGAATGCCTTCCTGGTGCTAACTGCGGTGCTTGTGGTTTTCCTGGTTGTGATGGACTTGCAGCTGCAATTGCTAAAGGCGAAGCACCTGTAAATGCCTGTGCCATTGGTGGTGCAAGTGTAACAGCGGCAGTAGCAAAAGCAATGGGAGTTGAAGCGGCAGGTGCAGATGACAGAAAGGTCGCACTCGTATATTGTAACGGCAATTGTGAAGCAGCTAAAGACCAATATAAATACCAAGGCCTTGACGATTGTAGGGCACAAATTGCACTTTTTGGTGGTAAAAAGGCCTGTGATTATGGTTGTATCGGATGTGGTACTTGTGAAAAGACTTGTCCATTTGATGCTATCCATATAATCAATGGTGTTGCAAAAGTGAATAGAGATAAGTGTGTAGCTTGTAAAAAATGTGTGGAAGTTTGTCCTAAAAATATAATCCAACTTGTACCATTTAAGCAAAAACAAGCAGTTCTCTGTTCATCTCATGACAAGGGCAAAGACGCTAGGGCAAAATGTTCTAACTCTTGTATAGGTTGTACAATTTGTGCTAAGACTTATCCAGAAGCCTTTGAAATGGACAACTTTTTATCTAAGGCTGTAAATGTTGATGGTATTGATTTAGAACTACTAAAGACAGCAGCAGATAAATGTCCAAATAAATGTATAAATATATTTGAATAAAACATGAAGAAGACCCTCCGGGGTCTTTTTTTTATGGTCAAAAACCATATAATATAACCATGATTTAATTATAAAATATTATGATAGAGATATGAGGTATATATGAAGATAAAAAAAGGAGATATAATTGTAATTGTTGGTCTGATTATCCTAAGTTTTGGGCTGAAATTTGCGATTGACAAGGCTACAACAGGCTATGAAGGAGATGTGCTGGTTGTAGAACAAAATGGCAAAGTAATCAAAAAACTACCAATGGATGTTGATACAGAATTTGTTGTCCATTACGGTGACCACCACAATACTATTGTGATTAAGGATAAAAAGGCCTATATGAAAGAGGCTGACTGCCATGACCAAATTTGTACCCATATGCATCCTATAGAAAAAGAGGGACAAACAATTATTTGCCTGCCTCATAGGTTGTTTTTGGAAATTGAAAGTCATGGCGATAAGAAAAATAATGACGATAAAATAGATAAGGTGGTTCGCTAATGGGAAAGAATATCAAAGAATTAACTAATATGGCACTTTTGGTGGCCCTTGCTCTTATTATTTCTCTAATTGAATTACAAATCCCTGTTCCTGTGCCAATACCAGGTGCAAAACTCGGACTTTCAAATATAATAATACTAGTAAGTCTTTATTTTTATGGCTTTAAGGCAAGTCTTACCATAGCACTACTAAAAAGTTTTATGCTAGTTCTTATAACTGGTGCTGTGACTTCGTTTTTCTATTCAGCAGCAGGTGCTATTCTTTCATCAATTGCCATGGCAATCGCTTTGAAATTCCATGATCGTTTATTCTCCTTCATTGGAGTTAGCGAAATTGGAGCTTTTGCTCACAATATGGGACAGATAATAGTTTCTGCTATCGTTATGGAGAATATCAAGATGTTTACTTATTTTCCGGCCCTTGTTTTGGTTGGAACCTTCAGTGGATTTTTTGTAGGACTTTCTTCAAACTTTATAATAAAGCACATGAAAAAAATAAACATCGGAGAAAATGTTTAAATGAAACAAACTATCAAGGATATGAAGCTCATAGATAGGCCGAGAGAAAAACTCATTAAGTTGGGCCATGACAGCCTAAGCGAAAAGGAGCTTCTTGCTATCATAATTTCAACTGGCACTGATAAGAAAAATGCAATAGAACTTGCTGAGGAAATCTTAGACACCTTTAGTGATGAGGCCCTACTTGAGATAGAGGTAGAGGAGCTTACAAAAATAAGTGGAATCAAGGATGCTAAGGCATCAAAGATTGTCGCAAGCCTCCAGTTGGGCAAAAGAATTAAGGAAAATATTTTAAATAAAGAAAAATACCAGATAAATTCTAATGAGGATGCCTATGAATTTATTAAAGACACCATTAGCCTAAGGGATAGGGAGTACTTTTACACAATTTTACTTAATAATAAAAACGAAGTTATCTCTAAAGAATTAATTTCTATTGGAGATTTGAGCTCTTCTATAGTTAATCCTAGGGAAGTCTTTAAGCCGGCTATAAAAAAATCAGCCAAATCTATGATTTTGGCCCACAACCACCCTTCAGGAAATCCTAGCCCTTCCAAGGCGGATTTACTTATTACCCATAGGTTGATAGATGCGGGTGAAATCCTTGATATCAATGTCCTTGACCACCTCATAATTGGTCATGGGGCTTATGTTAGTTTGAAAAAAGATAATTATATATAGGAGTATAGG
>NZ_CAUPFR010000105.1:0-5413 GCF_963510575.1 uncultured Anaerococcus sp.
GTATAAGTTCCTCTGGTAACCGCCCCGACTTGTGTACCAAAAAAGGCGTCATCCCAATATATTTCACTTTGGGTTCCAAACCTATTATTTGGTATTTCTTTAAGGTTAACATAAAAAGCTAGTTGTTCAGACCCAGCCTGACCACCAAATTTAAACTTTTCCCAAGTTGACTTGATTAATGAAGCATTTGGGCCATCGCCAGCGAAAATACTTTGTGAATTTTTATCATCTGATGAATAAATAAAACCACCAGGTTCATTGATTATTCCTGTAATCAAACCATCTTCTATAGTGATTAGAGCTGTGCCTTCTGGAACAATTATCTTGCTACCATTTGTTATTATGTTTTCATTTCCCTTGGTATTTTGACCACGTCCTTTGTTTTGTCCCTGGGCTTTTGCCGGAAATATTCCTAGAGTACCAGATTCAATCGAACCTGGACCATAAAAATCCAACCATTGGTCTGCAAAAGTTCCGCCTATAGATCCTGTAAAAGCTTTAATAAATCCCATAACTACCTCCATATCTTAAGAAAATGTTTTCATACTTACTGTGATTTTAATTTTTTATTTAGAAGATTCCCTATACGAAAAAAACTTTTCTTCTTTCACCTTTAAATCACTACTTATTTCGTGTGCCATTGCCCTTCTAATAAAATTTTAATCTTGAATTTTTTTTAAATCACCTATTAATTTCTATCTTCATTATATAAACTTTTTAAAATTCCCACATCACCCAAAAGTATGATATTTTGAAAAATATAATAATTTATAATAAATTTATTTCTTAAATAAGAAAATAAAATCAAAAACCATCATACCTAAAATAAAAAATCTAGATTATCCGTTAGCATTGAGCGATTATTTTAGATTCAATTTGACATTATTTTGTTCTAGTTTTAAAATATATTTAAGTGATATCGTTTTCTATAATTCAAAATATTTTATCGGAGGATAAGTTGTATCGAAAAGAAATTATTAGCTATATTCTTTCTATATTTCTGGTTTTTTTAGCATGCCTTTTGCACGGCTTGGATTATTTTAATTACCTTAATTTACCCGTGCATACAATTGTATTTGCCCTTTATAGTTTTGTAATTTTTCTCTGGATGAGAAATATGAAAAATAGGGTTTTGAGAAGTTCGGTTTCCGCTAGATTTAAACTTATTGGTTTTCTTCTAATTTCTTACTTACTTGTGAGAACCTTAAAGTATGAAATCTTCATATCAGATAAATATGCAGTGAGATTTATAAGATATCTATATTTGGTTTTTCCCCTAATTCTAACCCAGCTGGTCTTTCTTACTTCCCTCCATGTTGGGAAATCTGAAAGAGAGAACATAAACAAATTTTGGCAACTTCTATGGATACCCACCCTTCTTACAAGTATCCTAATTATTACAAACGACTACCACGGTCTAGTTTTTTCACTTGATCCAAATGATACAAGCCTTAAGATGTATGGACCTATATTCTACTTTGTTATTATTTACATTGGTCTTTTAACTATAATGAATATTGCCATCACCATGATCTATTCATATAAAAATAGATACCTTAGTCACGTAAAACTTCCTATATTTATTCTTATTAGCTGGGGCATTTATACTTTTTTATACATGACCGGATGGGAAAAATTTGAATATTTTAAAATTTTCTTCAAGAGTGCTGAATTTAACATATTGATGGTAGTACTATTTATTGAATCTCTAGTATTCATGAGACTTTTGCCTTCAAACAGAGGATATGAATTGTTCCTATCTTTATCTTCCTTAAATATTGGTATCATGGATTCAAATGGTCAAATGATTTATAGGCCTAAAATTTATGAAAATATTGATTCCTCCTTGGTTTATAAGGCACTTTATGGTCCTATCCTCATTGATGAGAACACACTCTTGGAAAGTGCAAAAATAAGGGGCGGAATATCATTTTACTTTATTGATATGACTGATTTTAATAAATTAAAAAGAAAACTTATTTATATGACCGAAGATATGCTAAACGAGAATGAACTCTTAAAAGCAAATAATACCTTAAAGAAAAATATGATTAAAGTTGAAGAACAAAGACAAATCAGAGAGCATATTAATAGCAAACTCCAAGAGCAATTTGACAAACTTAACAATATTATAATTAATCTGCCAGAAGATGAAGAATTATTTGAGAAAAAACTAAAACACGCTTGCTTTCTAGATGTATATATAAAAAGATATTCCAATTTATTTTTGCTTACAAAAAATAAAAACACCCTAAATTTAGCAGAGCTAAAACTTGCATTTTGCGAATCACTTGATTATTTAAGTCTAAGTGATGTAAAAACAAAGATAATTTGGGAAGAAAGTAGCTTCTACGATGCCGATTTTTGTATTAATCTCTATGAGATATTTCAAAATTCCTTAGAATTTTATATGCCAGATGTAAATTCAATTGAAATAAATTTCTATATCAAAGACAAAATGGCTGAACTATCTATGAAAATTACTTGCAAGAAAGAAAAATCTTTCTTAGGCAAGTTGGGTGATAATTATAAAAATAACCAAATCTTTATAAGCGAAAATATTTCGAAAAATGAAATTAAACTTTTAATTTCTCATGAAAGGAGCAAGCTATGCAATTAGGGAGTCTAAATATATATAGGCTTGGCTTATTGTTTATAATTAATGCTATTATCTTAGTTATTAGTATTAATATAGTGATAGAATCTTCAAATACTATGGTATTCCGCAAATATTTTCTTTATAGCTCACTGATTTTTATATCAAATCTTATTCCCTTACAGATTTTGGCAGAGCTTGGTACTGGTAAGATTTATTTAGCAAAACCACTTTTACAGCTTCCCCTATATTTATTTGTTTTCTACGACCTACTTATTTTAATCATAGAAATTATATTTTCAAAAAAATTGATAGAAAGAAGTAAAACAATAATTGGTAATAATTCTATAAAAGAAAGTATGGATAACCTTCCTGATGGTATTTGTTTTTCGAAATATGACGGCACTCCCCTTTTGGTAAATAGGGTTATGCAGGATATAAGCTATGCTGTCTTTGGAAATATGCTTGCAAATGACCTCGCCTGTGCTGAAGACGTTAGAAATAACAATATAAAAAAGGATGCAAAAATCTTACAAAGAAATCCTCTTATAGTAGAAACATTAGGAGATATTTGGCAAATAAAAATTGTTGACCACGAAAAATTCAAGGAAACCTTAGCTTATAAGATCACACTCGAATGGAACTTATATCAAGAAATAAAAGCTAAAAATAAAGAGATTGAGAAAATAAACGTAAGTTTAAAAGAATATCAAAAAAATGTTGGAGAATTTACTAGACAAAAGGAAATTTTGCAAGCAAAAATAAAAATCCACGATAAAATTGGCCAGTGCCTAATATATTTTAAACGCTACTTGGATATGGAAGAAAAAACCAAAGAAGATAGGGCTAAGCTAATTAATTTGTGGAAAGAAAGTCTATTAATGTTTGAGGTGGAAAGTGACAATATTAACGATGATATAGATTCATCTAAAAACCTAGCCAAGTTTGATAAACTAATCTCTACAGCCAATGACATAGGAGTTTTAGTTGATGTCAATGGCAAGCTTCCAAAAGATGAAGGTGATCTGAAAATCTTGGTTGAAACAGTCCACGAAGCACTCAATAATGCCATACGCCACGGCCAAGCAAAAAATATAAGGATTTTCCTTAGAGAAGATAGTGTAAATATAAATTGTAAAATCACCAATGACGGCAAGTTCGTTAATACACCGATAATAGAAAAAGGTGGCTTAAAAAATATTCGTCAAAGAATAGAAGCTTGTGGTGGTAATATGGAAGTTAGATTTGATTCAAATATCACCCTAATTCTGTCTTGGCCAAAAGGAGTAAACTATGACCTATAAAATAATGATTGTAGATGATCAGTTCATCTCTCGTGAAATGTTTAGATTAAATATCGACCAATACCCTGACTATGAAGTTGTCTACTCTATAGACACCGCCATGTTTGCAGATACTTATGTCCTAAATAAAAAAATCGACTTGATAATAATGGATATACTTATGAAAGATGGGTCGAATGGACTTGAAGCTGCAGAAAAAATCAAAAAATTAAAACCTAACATAAAGATTATTGCAGTTACAAGCATGCCCGAAGTTTCTTGGATGAATAAGGCGAAACAAATCGGTATAGAAAGTTTTTGGTACAAAGAAGTTTCAAAAGAAACAATTATAGAAATTATCGGGAGGACCCTGGCTGGTGAATCTATATATCCAATTGAAACACCTGAAGTCAAACTTGGCATGGCTAAATCAACCGAACTTACACCTAGAGAAATCGAAGTTCTAAGACTTTTAACCACAGGTGCTGGCAATGACCAGATAGCAGAAGACCTAGGGATTTCCCTAAATACAGTGAAAACTCATATCCAACACATGCTAGATAAGACAGGATTTTCAAGCCGTACCCAGCTTGCAATTCAAGCTCGAATTATAGGTTTTGTAATAGAAGACTAATTATAAAATAGTGATCTTGCAAAATAGTAAATCTATTCTAAACATCACTATTTTTCTTGCATATTATATTAAATATTATATTAATAAATTCTATAGTTTTTTATTTAATAAGACTTAAAAACAATAGCTCCGCTAAGAAATTGCCTATTAAATTTTTCCTAGCTCGGTTTTTTTGAATGTATTTAAATTTCACAGACCCATGCTTTTCGCTATTCTTCCCCATTGTTTTTAAATAATAAATGAGGGCTTATGGTCTGTATCATAAGTCCTCTAAAAAGAAAAATATCCTATTTCATTTTATTTAAAATTTATAGAGTAATTACCAATTCCAAAAACTTGTTTTCCAGCCCTAGCTTTTATATTTCAAAAATCTCATCGCCGACTTCATTCAAAAACTCAATATCATGGGATACTATAAAAATTATTTTATCTCTATTTCTATATTTTTTGATTAGCTCAGATATTTTTTCCATATTTGAATAATCCATACCACTTGTAGGTTCATCGAAATAGACAAATGTAGAATCTTTGCACATAACAGATGCGATTGCAAGTCTTTGCTTTTGTCCTCCTGATAAACTCATTGGGTGCCTTTCAATAAATTCGTCTAAGCCCAAATCTTTTAAAATGATTTTTGCCTTTTCTTCATCAAAATTCTTTACACCTAGACTAAGCTCTTTAAATACCTCATCTGTAAATAGCTGATGATTTACGTCTTGCATAACAAGTGAAGAGTTTTTAAGTCTTTCTTTTTTTGAAAGTTTCTCTCCCTTAAAGTAAATTTCCTCTTTTGATTTTTTCTCAAGACCAATTAAACACCTTAAGAGCGTTGACTTTCCTCGTCCATTGAATCCTATTATGCCATAAATTTTCCCAAGCTTAAATGAAATGTCCTTTACA
>NZ_CAUPFR010000106.1:0-5396 GCF_963510575.1 uncultured Anaerococcus sp.
ATTATTTACTTTATAAATGATAAGAAGGTTTTAAAATATTTTCCTTCAATTATAATAGGGGTTATATCGATTTTGATAGGGATATATTCAATAATTATCTTTACAACACCTAGAGGATTGAATACATCGTGGATTGCTATATTTTTAATGACAACGGCAATTGTTGGTATAGTGACCGGATTTATAATAGATTTATTTGTATCCTTAAGAAGGGATTTGGGTATTAATAAGGGCAATGTTAAAATAAACACAAGAAAAAATAAAACATTCAAAGCTAAGAGACGAAGAGAAAAGGAAAACTTAAATGACTAAGAATAAAGCAGCCTTTTTTGATATAGATGGAACACTTTTTAGAAATTCACTTCTAATAGAGCATTTTTTAAAGTTAGTTGAAGACGGAATTTTAGATAAAAAAATTTGGACAGATGAGATTGGACCTCTTTACAGTAAATATGAAAACAGACAGGGGGCTTATGAAGATTATTTAGACAAATCTGCTTTAGCCTACCAAAAATCCATGCGAGGTCTTGATAAAAAAATTATAGATAAATATTCTCAGATAGTAATAGAGGAAAATAAAAATAAGGTTTATAATATTACAAAAAATGCTGTAAACAAGCATTTAGAAGATGGATTTCTAATTTTCTTTATATCAGGGTCACCAGACTTTTTAGTAGGTGATTTTTCTAAGCTTTACAGTGCCACCGAGTCTATTTCTACTATTTATGAATTTGATGAAAATAATAAATTTACTGGTAAAGTATTACCTATGTGGGATGGCGAAAGTAAATTTTCGGCCGTAAGCAAATTAAAAGAAAAATATGATATTGACCTTGAAAATTCATACGCTTATGGAGATACAAATGGCGATATCACTATGTTTCAATTGGTTGGTAATCCACATGCTATAAATCCATCTTTTGAACTCTTAGAGAATTTATATAAACATGAAGATTTGAGAAGCAAGGCTGTTATTAACATTGAGAGAAAAGATGTAAATTATAATTTTGCGCTTAAAGATTTATTGGTTGGATTTGTAAAATTTTAAAAAATTATTAATGAATTTTTTTAAATTTTATTTTTTGAACTTGTGTTTCACCATCAAACGTTCTACAATATTTTATAAAAGCTAAAACTGCTAGAATTATATTCAATAATTAGAGAATAATGAATAATTTTACCGTTAATTTAGCTTTTTTTATTTTCGAATTAAACATATCTAAATAAATGACTTTGTTTTTATGTTAAAATAGAAGTCGAGGTAGAATAATGAAGGCAGAAATAAGGAATTCTATTCCAGTAATTGAAAAACTTGAATATAATTATTTAGTAGATGAAGATATATATTCTTTAAACACACTTATGTCTTTGTTATACGATAGAAATTTTATTAATTTCTCTAAACATTCTTACTATACTAAGGATTATTGTTTCAGAAATTTAAAGAGATATTTCTGGAATTTAGTAGATATTGATGAAATAATCAATAGTCTCAGTAGAAATGTTGGTAGAGATATAGATAGGTATGAGTATTTGATTTCTGTAAAGGCTCAATATAGGGCTTTTAGGTCAAAAAAATCAATTGATAAGCTCGAATTATTGTTTATAGAATCTTTTGGTGTTGATTTTTTGTTAGATGGGTCGAATATCTATTACAATAGAGAAGATAAGGAAATTTCAAAAATTGGCAACATGATGAAAGAAGTTATCTTATCTAATAGAGAATTAGTTGCTAGTATTAGAAGAGATTTATATAATTTTTCTGACCTTGTTCTTAAAAAGAAAATATATGCAATAGATATGTTAACACATAAGCAGTTAACATTTAATACGGAAAGTATTTTTACGGAAGATATTACAACTAAACAAACTCAAAAAATATACGATAAAACAATCAACTACCTATTTAGGTCCATGGTTGATACTTACGCTGAGTATTATTTCAGGGGTTTGATAAGAGAAGTATTTGAAAGGTATCAATAGGGCTAATAAGCCCTTTTTATTTTTTTATGATAGTTTTAGGGATAGATCCAGGCATAGCCATTATGGGTTATGGCGTAGTTGAATTTAAATCAAATAAGGTTAAAGTATTAGAAAATGGTGTGGTTACAACATCATCTAAGACTAGGACACCAGAGCGACTTAAAATTTTATATGATAATCTAGATAAGATTATTAAGGAGTTTAAGCCTGACGAATTTGCTATAGAGGAGTTGTTTTTTAATCAGAATGTAAAAACAGCTATAACTGTTGGTCATGCTAGAGGTGTGCAGGTCTTGTGTGCCGAGAATAATGGTTTAGATATTTTTGAGTACACACCACTTCAAATTAAGCAAGCAATTACAGGTTACGGCAGGGCTAGCAAACAGCAGATGCAGATGACTATTACTACCCTGTTAAATTTAAAGCAGATACCTAAGCCAGATGATGCTGCAGATGCCTTATCTGTCGCGCTTTGTCACGTGCTTAGTCAAAGATTTAAAGAACAATATAGGATGAATTAATGATTTCATACATAAAAGGTGACGTAAAGGCTATAAGTGAAGAGGGATTTATCATTGAAAATAATAACATAGGTTATTTTATAAATTCAACTCTCACAAGTCTTGCAAATATCCAGATAAATAACGAATATAAAATATATACATCTATGCAGGTCAGGGAAGATGACATATCTATTTACGGATTCTATTCAAAAGAGGAGCTTGAAATGTTTTTGCTTTTGATTTCAGTATCTTCTATTGGACCTAAGATTGCATTAGGTATGCTTTCATCTATAAGTGCAGATGAAATTAAATTAGCAATTGTAAACAATGATATCGATAAACTTACCAAGGCAAAGGGAATTGGCAAAAAAACAGCTTCAAGAATTATCTTGGAACTCATTGACAAGGTTAAGAAAATGGCTTTACCTGATGTGGAAAAAATTGAAAAGTCTAGTCCAGTTATTAATGATAATATTGAAGTAGCTAGAGAGGCTCTAAAAAATCTTGGTTATATGGATAATGATATAGCAAGAGTTTTGGGTGAATTAAGGACAGCTGACTTAAGCCTTGAAGCTTTAATAAAAGAAAGTCTAAAGAGACTTATTTAGGTGGATAAATGTTTGATGAAAATACTAGAATAGTAGGATCTAATGAACAAATTGAAGATCTGAAGCAGGAAAATTCTATAAGACCAAGGTGGTTAAGAGACTATATAGGTCAGGATAAGGCTAAGGAAAAACTCGATATTTTTATCAAGTCATCTTTATCAAGAAAAGAACCCCTAGACCATGTCTTACTTCAAGGGCCTCCAGGGCTTGGTAAGACAACATTATCAACTATAATAGCAAATGAACTTGGAGTTAATTTACGAGTAACAAGTGGTCCTGCAATCGAAAGGCCATCTGACCTTGCATCCATACTTACAAATCTTGCAGAAGGTGATGTTTTATTTATAGACGAGATTCATAGGATTAATAGGTCGGTTGAAGAGATTTTATATTCTGCTATGGAAGATTTTGTCCTAGACATAATAGTTGGTAAGGGCCCAAATGCTCAATCTATAAGAATAGACCTTGAGAGATTTACCTTAATTGGTGCAACAACCAGGGCAGGTATGCTTTCAGCACCTCTAAGAGATAGGTTTGGGGTTCTTTTATCACTAAATCTTTATGACAGCAAAGATTTAACAACAATTGTAAAAAGATCTGCAAATATTTTGGAAATACCAATTGATGATAAGGGAGCAATAGAGATTGCCAAAAGATCTAGAGGTACTCCTAGAATTGCTAATAGGTTATTAAAAAGGGTCAGAGATTATGCAATTGTAAAAGCTAATGACAAGATTGATTACGAAACAAGCAAAAAAGGCCTAGAATTATTAGAAATTGACCCTATGGGTCTTGATACCATGGATAAAAAAATTATACTTACAATGTATGAAAACTTTGGAGGTGGTCCTGTAGGAGTTGATACAATTGCAGCTTCAACAGGTATAGAAAATGTTACTATAGAGGACGTATATGAGCCATACTTACTTCAGATTGGCTTTATATCTAGGACACCTAGGGGAAGAATTTTAACAAGAAAAGCCTACGAGCACTACGGCTTAAAATATGAGGAATAGATGAAAACAAGCGAATTTGATTATTATTTACCTGAAGAATTAATTGCCCAACATCCTACCAGCAAAAGAGATGAAGCTAGGATGATGGTATTAGACAGAAATACTGGTGCAAGAGAAGATAAATATTTTTATGATATAATTGACTACCTAAAAGCTGGGGATGTACTTGTTATGAATGATACAAGAGTAATCCCAGCTAGACTTTTTGGACATAGGGCTGAAAAAGAAGAAAAAATTGAAGTTTTCTTACTAAACAATACTGAAGGAACTAAGTGGGAAGTCCTAGTTAGACCTGGTAAGAAGATGAAAATTGGCACAGAGGTTATTTTTTCTGATGAACTTTCTTGCAAGGTATTAGAAATAAAAGAAGACGGTAATAGGATAGTAGAATTTTATTTCGAAGGAATTTTTAACCAAATTTTGGATAGACTTGGAAATATGCCTCTTCCACCATATATAAAAGAAAAACTAAAAGACAATGAAGATTACCAAACAGTATATTCTAAAAATCCAGGATCTGTTGCAGCACCTACAGCTGGTCTTCATTTTACCAAAGAACTTCTCGAAAAGATTGAGGCTAAGGGTGTTCAACTTGCTTATCTTACCCTAAATGTAGGTCTGGGAACATTTAGACCAGTAAATGAGGATGAAATAACAAATCATAAAATGCACTCTGAATTTTATACTCTTAGTGAAGAAACTGCTGAAATACTAAATGCAGCTAAAAACGAAGGTAGGAGAATTATTGCAGTAGGAACTACTTCTATAAGAACTTTGGAATCTGTCTATAAGAAGAATAACAAAATTTGCGCAGACTCTGGTTGGACAGATATTTTTATATATCCAGGATTTGAGTTTAAAGTTGTGGATGCCATAATAACAAATTTCCACCTGCCAAAATCAACTTTAATTATGCTTATAGCTGCTTTTACAAGTAAGGAAATTATTTTAAATGCCTATAATGATGCAGTAGCAAAGAGATATAGGTTTTTCTCCTTCGGAGATTGTATGTTCATAAAATAGGAGGATAAATGCCTTTAAAATACGAGTTAATAAAAAAAGATAAATATACAAATGCAAGAGTCGGGGTAATCCACACATCTAGTGGTGATATACCAACACCTATATTTATGCCAGTTGGCACTGTAGGAACTGTCAAAACAATGACAGTAGATGATCTAAAGGAAATGGATGCTAAGATTATCTTGGGAAATACTTATCATTTATATTTAAAACCAGGAATGGATATAATGAAAAAAGCAGGGGGCCTTCATAAATTTATGAAT
>NZ_CAUPFR010000107.1:0-5319 GCF_963510575.1 uncultured Anaerococcus sp.
AGGGTTGCGTTAAGAAAACTGATTGTTTGAGCGATAGCGAGTTATCAGTTTTTAGCAACCCGACGATTAGAAATCAGTGGGGATTACAGCTTACATAAACAGGGTCAATCCTCCTACTAAAGAGGTTTGCCATAGGCAAACTTCTCCTTCCGCCCTCCGCTTAAGGAGCCGTCTGGGGGTGTAAGGAAAGGGAGGGTTCGGGAGGGAAGCGATGAGGGACCATACGGAAGGTCCCTTAGCGTCCCTCCCGATTACGGAGAGGTCATGTAAATGACCTAGATCATTTATAAGATAAAGTTAATCTTGGATTAACAAAAAAAGATGATTCAATCTCGGATTGAAGAGAAAAAGATAATATTCCTGGATTAATAGACTCACCTAGTGAAAAAATTATTTTCTGAAAATAAAAAAGAACATCTTAATCAAGACGTTCTTTTGTGGGTTTTCCATTCCATATATATAAACACGGCATCCATTATTATCAAGGCAATTCCTATGCCAAAGAGTAGGGGGTTGAATTTTTTTACTAGGCCTCCTAGGTTTTTTTCTAGGGATTGGTAGATGAATAAGCCGGCTAGGGTTATTTGTAAGATGTAAAATACGATTCTTTTTTTAAAGGATTTTTGCTTTTGGTTTTCTTCTTTCATAAAAAGCTCCTTTCACTTCTTTTCTTTATTATATCATATTTATAGGGTCAAAAAAAGATGGGCTTCTGCCCACCTTTCTATCTTAAGGATACCTTTCCGCTGCAGGTTTCGGCTTTTATGGTTAATTTTGCCTCGTCTGTTGAAGTTGATAGGTCGTATCCTTCATCGGTTTTTATTTTATTTTGGAATTTTTCTGTGACATTTACTGCCGAACTGTCAACAAAGGCCTTGATTTCACCTTCGTAGTCGGTTGTATCTACCACAATCATTCCGCTAACTGTCTCTAGGTCTATGTCTTTTGTATCTTTGATATTGTAAATCCTAATTGAGCCAGACCTTGAACCTGCGGTAATTTTATCGCTTGCTAGTCCATCTACCCTGATATTTCCAGAAATATTGTCTACTTCAATCTTATCACCTTTGATTCCAGAAAGGTAAATTGCTCCTGAAACATTGTCGATATTTAAAGAGCCTTCTATATTTTTGATGTCAATTTTACCATTTACATTATCTATATCTATGGCTGATTTGCTGTTAATCACCATAATCTTGCCATTTACAGAGTCAATATTTAGGTTTCCAAAATCGGTATCTGCAATTTCTACCATGGCATTTACAGTGTTGATGTCTAATTTTTCATAGAAATCTTTGCCAACTTGGACCCTAAGCTTTACGTTTGCTCCAATATTTTTGTAAGCATCATTTTCTTTTATTTCTAGGACCCCGTCCCTAATTTCTACATCTATGTAGTCTTCGAGATTGCCTTTTTTAGCAAAGATGTCAGCTGAGATTACGATTCCTGCGTCTGTTGCCTTTTCAACTAAGATTTCTCCGTTAATTAGGTCAATATTTATCTCATTGATTTCATCATCTACCCTAATATCCTTGTGGGTATTTATTTCGCCTTTTAGGTTGAAATTGTTGATATCAAAGGCTTGATCAAGGTCGATTGCAGATATAGCTTCAGTTGCCTTTTTGATAATAGAATCAACTGTAGATGTGATTTTGCCTGCAAAGTCATTTTCCTTTGTTTTTTTATCCCCAATCGCTCCTAGAAGGTCGCTTGCTTCTTCGACTGTAATTTTGCCTTCCTTAAGCATATTTAGGATTAGTTGTTTTTCTTCAGTCATTGTTTATCTCCTCTAGTAATTCCTTAGCTTTTTCTGTTGTAATTTCGCCATTATCTAGCATATTTAAGATGTCTAGCCTGTGAGATTTCTTGTCGATTGTGCCACCTAGTTTGCTTACAATCTTATCAATCCTATTTCTGACTGTTGGGTAGGAAATTCCTATTTCTTCTCCTACATCCTTGATAGAACCTCTTTTTTGTAGAAATAGCTCAATAAATTCTTTATCTTCCTTATCTAATCTTGAAAATGAGTCAACTTCAAACTCTCCATGTACTTCTGTGTAGCAATTATTGCATCTATATGAGGTGATAACCATTTGGTCACCACAGTTTGGACATTTATTTATCATAAGAACCTCCCTTTTGATTGAATTATACTACGCACTTTTATTTTTGTAAAGTCTATATTCAATATTTTAAGTTTTTATTTTAAATTCTTTAATATATGAATTTCGCTTTTAACTTTCCCATAAAAAAAGATTGGCTTTAGCCAATCTTAAATATAGTCCTTGTCCCAATAAGATTTGAGAGTCCTTGATAACCAAATTATGGTATTTATCATGAAACCCAGCCCAAATACCATTTGAAATATATAGGCAAACACATAGAGGTCCTTGATAGTAGTAAATTTTTGAACCAAGCCTGTACCTATCAAAATTAGGAAAAACCCACCTAGCCACTTAAGGCTCATTCTTAGGTTTTCCTTAAAATCTGAATATACAAGACTCTTATGCTTGTATTTTTTGTTGAAATTATCACGTCTTACTTTGTATTCTTCTCTAAGGCTTGGGTCGGCATTTTTTATAAGGCCTGAGTAGTAGTGTTCCATATCAGCCACTTTATTTGTGTATTTCTTAAGCTTTTCCGCCTCTTTTTCACTAAAATCCCTTAGCAAAATTGCCTTGGTAATGGCAGCCTTTGAGTCATAAGTAATCCTTTTATCCCTTAATTTTTCTAAATCTTCGATAGATTTTGCCCCATCAATTAGCATAAGGGTCTTAGCCTCGTAAAGCCTTTTGCCCCTAAGATAAAGAAGGATTACAACAAGGCTTATACCAATTATCCCAATTTGGGAAATAAACATTGCAGATTCCCCGTAAATATCAAAACCTATTAGAAAACAATTTACAAAGAGGGGTGGAAAAATAAATAAGATTAGAATTCCAACCATTTTAATTATTGATCTCATTTTTCATAGTCCTTTCGTAAAGGTAAACAAGCCTTGCTCCAGTTTTCTCGATTGACTTTTCTTTCGCTTTTTCATAGGCGATTTCCGATAGGTCTGGTAAAGTCCCTTCTAAAATCCCTTTGATTTTTCCTTCAAAATCGTCTAGGGTCTTTCCCTTGTAGATATTTTCCCCATCGACAAAGCCGTCTTGGAAAATTTCTATATCTCGGATTAGGATTTGAGCCTTGGTTGCTAGGGCCTCAAGAAGGACAATGCCTTCAGTTTCTTCGTGGGTCAAAAAAGCGTAGAGGTCAGAACCTGCGTAAGCTTCTCTTATTCCCTCACTAGATACATAACCAGGAGTGTGGAAATTTGCTGGAGCTTCTTCCATCTCCTTTTTAATTTCAGGACTCATAAGGGCCCTATCTAGCTTACCAAACCATAAGAATTCATATTGGGGCATTTTCTTTGCAAGCTTTAAAAAATCGTCAATGCCCTTTCTTTTTATGGGCAGGCCCACAGAAATAATTGACTTTTTTTCTGGATTTAAGCCATATTTTTTGTAGAAATTCTCCCTATCTTTGGGTTTTTTTTGCCAAAAATTAAGGTCAATCCCATTTGAAACCACTTCTATAGGTCGGTTTAGGCCGTAAGTAGCTAAAATTTTTTTCGAATAGTTTGTAGGGGTCAAGACCAAATCTCCCTTTTTATAGGCATAAATCAGCCATTTTTTAAAGAGGGGAGCGATTTGATTTGAAAAAATAAAGGAATTTTTAAAATCTTCCATGGTTGAATGGCCGTGATAGATAACTTTTTTGCCCATTTTCTTTGCCTTTGAAGCAAAATGAACTGATCCAGGAAGGGTTGTGTTAATGTGAACTAGGTCGAAATCATCCTTCTCATCGAGGGTAAAATCACAGCCTACGAGTTTTAAGGCCTTGATTTGATGGTCGATAGCCTTGCCAACGCCTGATTCCTTCACAGTTTTATAGTCTTTTGAATATATTAATACTTTCACGTTTATATTCCTTAATCGCCTTGGCATAGCAGGCTAGGCACTTAGTTCCAAACCCATCCACAGAAAAATTTTCCTTGGCATATTCTCTGGTATTTATTTCTAATAATTCTTTGTATTCCCCGTCTGAGAAAACTCTTTCGATAAATTCCTCAAATTCTTCAAAATTTTCATACTTAAAACCATTAAAACCATTTTTTATTACCCCATCAAGGACAGAATCATTCCTACAAAGGGCAATGGTACCGTTGGCTAGGGCTTCATAATAGGTTAGGCCTTGGGTTTCAGATGTGGATGCAGTGACAAAAATATCTGCCGCCTGGTAGTAGCGATTTACAGAATTCGCCTCAACCATACCTGTAAAAATAACTTCCTTTGAAATTTTGGCAGCATCTTCCTTCAAGGTATCAAGATATGGTCCCCCACCCACTATGTAAAGCTTTATTTCAGGGTCTTTTAGCCTATCGTAATACTCCATGACTTCTTGGATATTCTTCTCAGCCCCAAGCCTGCCTAGGTACAATAAAACCTTGGCATCGTCCGCTATTCCCAAAGATTTCCTCAAAAGAGCCTTGTCATAAAGGTCTGGTATGTGGATGCCAGTTGGGATAATATCAATCTTATCAGGCTTAACACCGTAATCAATCAAAAGATTTTCGGTTTTGGCTGTTGGCACAACTATCCTATCGCAAAGGCTAGCCAAAGTCTTGCTTGCCACAGAAACAATCTTCTTGCCGGCCTGTTTTGATGGGATAAAATAATGAGTGTAATCCTCATAAATAGTGTGGTAGGTATGGACAAGAGGGATTCGCAAATCACTCGAAATCCTCTTAGCCATCATAAAAGTCGAAAATTCACACTGGGAGTGGACAACCTCAGGCCCCCAAGCCTTAATCTCCTTTAGGTGACTCTTGGCAAGCAAATTTGAAATCCTCGCTTGAGGATAAATTTTTTCCGCAGAAAGAGACCCAACATAATAAACCTTGCCATCCTTGTATGACTTTGTTGTATTAGAAAGGGTAAGGACCCTAACATCATGACCCTCGCCCTCAAGATATTCTATTAAATTCATAACTGAACGTACCACCCCGTTAACAACAGGATAGTACCAATCACTTGTAATTAAAATTTTCATAATTCCTCTCTTAAAATATAATACTCTTTTTGCCAGGAATTTTACAATAAACTTCACATTAAGATAGAGATTCTTATCCAAGATAAGTTATTATTCTTTTGTTAATCCGAGATTAACTCATCTTTTAATAATTCTAATATTCTAACAATATCTCTTCGTACCTGGGGAGGCCCAGGGGAACGTTCCGGACGTTCCCCAACCTGCCTCCCCAGACCCCACTCGGCT
>NZ_CAUPFR010000108.1:0-5227 GCF_963510575.1 uncultured Anaerococcus sp.
TTGCAGTGTCAGTTAAGACTAAAAATAAAAATCTTAAATCTTTAGCATTTTCTTCATCTGTTACAGCCTTTCTTGGAGGAATGACAGAGCAGTCTATTTACGGTGTTAACTTAAAATTAAAAAAACCTATGTACGCTGCAATGATAGGAGCTTTTGTAGCTGGTATTTTCGCAGGAATTGTAAAGCTTAAGGCCTTTATATATGTAACACCGGGAATTTTATCCCTAGCCATGTGGGTATCTAAGGAAGAAAATTTCTTTTTCATGGCCATTATAACCATGATAATTGCTTCAGTGGTGACATTTATTGCTACATTAATTATTGGTTTTGATGATTCAGATTTTGCTGACGAAGAAGAGGCAGAAGCAGAAAAAAATTCAGCTATTGAACCAAAAGATGGCGTGCTTTATTCACCTTGTGAAGGTGTGGTTAAAAAAATTGAAGATGTAAATGACAGCACTTTTTCAAGTAAAGTAATGGGAGATGGATTTGCTATAAAACCAAGCAAGGGTTTATTAAAATCTCCTGAAAATGCAGAAGTAACAGCAATATTCGATTCAGGACACGCTATTTGCTTAAAATGTGATAACGGAATGGAAGTTTTGATGCACATAGGAATTGATACTGTTAACCTAAAAGGAGAAGGATTTAAAGTTTTAGTTGACCAAGGTTCAAGAGTTAAAAAGGGTGATGATCTTATTGAGTTTGATCTTGAAACCATAAAAAGTGCTGGTTACGATGATGATGTAATTATTGTCATAACTAATTCTGATGCTTATAAAAAATTTGAAGTTGAGAATAACATAAAAGTTAGTTTCGAAGATGTTTTGTTGGGAGTTGAAAAATGAAATACGCAGACTTGCACATGCACACAAACCACTCTGATGGTGTATGTGATATAGAAGATGTTATAAAAGATGCTAAAGACCATGGTTTAAAAGTAATTGCCATAACTGACCATGATACTGTAAATCACTATGATGAGATTTATAAATATGGAAAAAAATATGACATGAAAATTGTAAAAGGCGTGGAGATGAGCTGCTATGATTTTGATGTATATAAAAAAGTCCATGTAGTTGGACTTTGGCTAAACGAAAAGACTCCAAATATAGAAAGGCTCTGTAATCATACCTTACATTGTAGAAATGAGTATCATAAGGAGCTTATTGAAAAGCTTAGAGCTCAAGGATACGACATAAGTTATGAAGATGCTAAGAAATTTTCGCCTTATTCTATAGTTTTTAAGATGAATATCTTCCAGGCTTTGAAAGAAAAGTATCCAGAAGAAATGACTCCACAGAGATATAAGGAGCTTTTTGCATCAAAAACCAGCAAGGAAACAGATATGAAAATGGGTTATATTGATGTAAAAGAAGGTATAGAAGCCATTTTGAAAGATGGGGGAATTCCTATAATAGCCCATCCTTGTCAATACCATAATTATTCTGAAATTGAAAAGTATGTATCTTATGGACTTAAAGGTATAGAAATCAACCATTCAAAAATGAAGGCTGAGGATTATCCCTTAACTCTAGAATTTGCTAAAAAATTTAATTTATTCAAAAGTGGGGGAAGTGATTACCACAATCCAGAATTAATCACTTTTGGAGAATTTGGATTAACAAAAGAAGAATTTGACGAGCTTGAAAAAAATGCTCTTGACTTTAAGGAAAATACAAAATAATTTATGATAATTAAAAATGCATGGTTAGAATTCCATGCATTTTTAATTAGTTGATTTCTTCTAATGATATTTGATTTTTAGTTTTTTCTCTTTCACGCATTTTTTCGTTATAGCAAGACCTACATAGGGGTTCGTAAACATCTTCTGAACCTATTTGTATTCTTGAATCATCGGATGATTTCCTATAGGATGCCCAGGCGTCTTCACCACATGAGGCACAGATGGCGTGGTGTTTAACTAATTCATCGGCTAGGGGCATAATTTCCTTTATTATTTCAAAGGGTTTGGCCATGTAGTCCATATCAAGACCTGATATGACAATAGTTATATTTTTTGCCATGAGTTTATTAAAAATATCAACTACTTCATTAGGTTCATTTGGGAAAAATTGCAATTCATCTATGCCGATTGCGTCTATTTCATGATTTTTAACGTAATCTAAAATTTCATTTAGGTTTTCGATTTTTATTGCATCTAGGGATAAATTGTCATGGGAGACAATTTTTTTATCACTATCTCTATTATCAACCGCAGGCTTAAAGGCCACGGTTTTGTAATTTGCAATTGTCATCCTGTATAGCTCTCTCCATAGGGAAGTAGTTTTACCTGAAAACATTGATCCTGTATGAACTATTAGTTTGCCTTGTTTTTTAATCATTTTCTTAAACATTAAATTTAAACTCAACTACATCGCCGTCTTGCATGATGTAGTCTTTGCCTTCCATACGGAGTTTACCTGCTTCTTTAGCCTTGGCTTCGCTACCGGCAGCAACTAAATCATCATAGGATATGATATCAGCCATGATGAAACCACGAGCTATATCTGAGTGGATTTTGCCAGCTGCATCTTGGGCACGTGTGCCTTTTGTTATTGTCCATGCACGGGTCTCAACTTCGCCTGTAGTTAGGTAGGAAATTAGGTTTAGAGTCTTGTAAGAATCCTTTATAACCCTGTCTGTACCTGATTCTGTAAGACCAATCATGGCCAAGAATTCTTCTCTTTCTTCCTCTGTTTCTAGCTCTGAAATTTCTTGCTCAATTTTTGCTGATACAACTGATACTTCAGCACCCTCACTTTTTGCAAAGTCACGTACTATTTCTACATATTTGTTGCTAGCACCATCATCTGCAGCGTCATCTTCATTAACATTGCAAACGTAAATAATTGGTTTGGTAGACAAAAGTTGGTAAGACCTTAAAAGTTTTTTCTCTTCGTTGTTTAGGTCCAGGATTCTTGCAGATTTGCCTTCTTCCAGAACTGCTACAATCTTTTCTAAAACTTCTACTTCTGCACGGGCACTCTTATCAGCCCTAGCAACTTTTCTTTTCTTTTCTAATACCTTATCTACTAGTTCAAGGTCAGATAAAATTAGTTCAAGATTTATAGTTTCTATATCCCTTAGTGGGTCAACAGAACCATCAACATGGGTTACATTTGGGTCATCAAAGCATCTTAAAACTTCGACAATAGCATCAGTTTCTCTGATATTTGATAAAAACTTATTACCAAGTCCCTCACCCTTGCTAGCTCCTTTAACAAGACCTGCTATATCGTAGAATTCAACGACTGCTGGAACTATTTTTTTAGACTTGCTCATTTCTGATAGCACATTTAATCTATTGTCAGGTACATTTACAAGACCAACATTTGGGTCTATGGTAGCAAATGGATAGTTTGCTACAAGGGCACCTGCTTTGGTTATGGCGTTAAATAATGTTGATTTACCAACATTAGGTAGGCCGACTATTCCTAGTTTCATCTTATTCACACTCTCTTTTTAATTATTCTTATAACTCTTATATTATAATGGTTTTAAGGAAAAAATCAATCATACTTATGCCTATAATATGACTTTAAGTCTGGTATAATGATTTATAGAAATAATAATAAACTAGGATAAAATATTATTATAAGATGGAGCAAATATTTGCTTAATTCTATGATTAGGAGATAAGAATGAATATAGATAAAAGATTAGAACAGTTAAGATCTTTGATGAAGGATAGAAAAATTGATGCCTATATTGTAGCTACTTCAGATCCTCACCAATCTGAGTATTTAGCAGACCATTATAAAACAAGAGAATTCATTTCTGGCTTTACAGGTTCAGCAGGTACAGCCGTTATTACCCAAAAAGAAGCTAGACTTTGGACTGATTCCAGATATTTTTTACAGGCTCAAAAAGAATTATCCGGTTCGGAATTTGAATTAATGAAGATGGGAGTAGAAGGTTATCCAACAATCATCGAGTATCTCGATAAAAATATTGCTGAATTTGGCAAGATTGGTTTCGATGGTCAGTGCTATTCTGTTACAGGTTATAAAGATCTTTCAGAAAATATGGGTGCTAGAGTTTTGGTGTCTGACCTTGATTATATTTCGCAAATTTGGACTGATAGACCAGAACTTCCTAAAGATAAGGCTTGGATTCACGATGAAAAATATTGTGGCTTAAGCCTAAAAGAAAAACTTGAAATTTTAAGGGAAAAAATGGGTCTTAACCACTGTGATTACACCTTTATAGGTGCACCAGAAGATATATGCTATTTATTAAATATTAGAGGTAATGATGTAGCCTATAATCCTGTTATTTTATCATATATGCTTGTTTCACAAGATAAGGCAAGCTTGTGTATAGAAGAGGAAAAACTTGATGCAAATGTACGTCAATATCTAGAAGAAAATGGAATTAGCATTTATTCTTATGAATATATTTATAGTCTCTTAAAAAATATTCCGGGTAAAAGTAGAATTTACCTAGATCCTGCAAGAACAAATGTAGCTATTTATGATGCTATAAATTCAAATGTGAAAATAAGTCAAGGTATAAATCTAACTACTTATATGAAGTCGGTAAAAACTGATGCAGAAATAGAAAGTATCAAAAAAGCCTATATAAAGGATGGGGTGAGCCTTGTAAAATTCTTTAACTGGCTAGAAGTTGGAGCTAAAACTGGTTCTTTGAATGAATTAGTTGCATCAAATAAGCTTCATGATTTAAGGTGTGAAAATGAAAGTTTTATAGAAGATTCTTTTGAAACTATAGCTGGTTATAGGGAAAATGCAGCTATAGTCCACTATGCTCCTTCAAAAACTGGTTCTAAAACAATTAGGGACGAAGGAATGATTCTTGTTGATTCTGGTGGACACTACAAGGAAGGAACTACTGATATTACAAGAACTATTGCCCTCGGAAGCCTTAAAGAAGCTGAAAAAATTGATTATACTTTGGTTTTAAAATCCTTCCTCAGTCTATTTTTAGCTAAATTTAAAAATAAGACTAAGGGAACTAGATTAGATATGATTGCAAAATACCCACTTTGGAAGGCGGGTAAGGACTTTTTCCACGGAACAGGTCATGGAGTTGGTTTTGTTCTTACCGTTCATGAAGGACCACAAGCAATTTCAGAAAGAAATGAAATGGAGTTTGTTGAAAACATGACAACTTCAATAGAACCAGGACTTTATATTGAAAATAGTCATGGAATCAGAATTGAAAATGAAGCTTATGTTAAAAAAGCCTTTGATAATGAGTTTGG
>NZ_CAUPFR010000109.1:0-5205 GCF_963510575.1 uncultured Anaerococcus sp.
TATTCTATATGTGGTTTTTGTCTGGGAAATTTAGCTAAGCTTGTCTTC
Source organism: uncultured Anaerococcus sp. (assembly GCF_963510575.1). Classification (GTDB taxonomy): domain Bacteria; phylum Bacillota; class Clostridia; order Tissierellales; family Peptoniphilaceae; genus Anaerococcus. The sequence continues at coordinate 49 of NZ_CAUPFR010000109.1, forward strand.
AAAAAGTATAATAAAGAAATTACACTTTATAAAATGCAAAATCATTGTTTTTTTTTGTTTTAGGGGGTACTATTAAGTTTGTAAAAAAAGGGGTGAATAAATTGATAATAGAAAAAATTATTGGAAATGTTTTTGATATAAATGAAGAAAATTTAATAATCAACTGGCTTAATATGCCTTACGACCATGCCCATAAGAAAATTCAAAGATTTGAATATGAGGGTTTGGACTTGGGTCTGAAGCTTTCTGAAGAGGATAGACAAAGAGGTCTAAAGCATGGAGATATAATTTATAGAGAAAATAATGTAATTTATGCTATTAATATCGAAGAGCTTGAATGCTTAAAGCTCTCCATGGATGAGGCGAAGAGCTTTGTCAACTTGGCATATATTATTGGCAATCGTCATGCAAAATTATACTGGTCAGAAGATGGCGAATCTTTAATTACTCCATATGAGAAGACCCTAGAAGATATGCTAAAGACTGTAGAAGGGATAAAGATAGATAAGGTCATGGCTAAATTATTGCCAAAAAACAACTTGATGGCAATTCTACCTCAAGGTCAAGTAGTAGATCATCATAGTCACGACCATGACCACGACCACAATCATGACCACCATCACCATGAATAGAAAAAAATATGAAGAAGAGCTCATCCTCCTTCAATTAAATGATAGTCAATTTCCTATAGGTTCTTATTCTCATTCGTATGGACTTGAAAATTATATCCTAAAGAATTTGATTAAAGATTCGAAAGATACAAAAAAATATTTAATAAACTATTTAAAAACTAGCTTCTATTATAATGACCTTTTAGCTGTATATCTAGCTTACAATTATTTTATAGAAGGGAAAAAAGATGATCTTTTAGATCTAAATATAAGATTACAGGCTCAAAAAAGCCAAAAAGAGTTAAGGGAAGCTTCAGAGAAGTTAGGCTCAAGACTTATATCGACAGTTCATAAGATGGACATAGCTATGCCAGAACAATACTATGACTACCTAGATTATCATAAGAAAAATGACATTATCATCCATCACTCAGTCGCCTATGCTCTAATTACAGCAAGTCTTGATATTGATTTAACCGCATCTCTTTTGAGTTTTGCCTTTAATATGGCACAGAATCTAGTGATTACAGCGGTTAAGACCGTACCTATCAGCCAGTTTGATGGGCAGAAAATCTTATATGAAATCTCTAACTTGCTAATAGATTTAGTTACAAAGATAGATAAAATGGATGAGGAGTATTATTTTACTTCATATCCAGGTGTAGAAGTTGCTTCAATGCAACATGAAGTATTATATTCAAGACTTTATATGTCTTAGGGAGGCTTATGGATTACGTAAAAATTGGTGTCGCAGGCCCTGTTGGTTGCGGTAAGACACATTTGATAGAAAAACTAGTAGAAGAATTCAAAAAAGATTACAAGGTAGCAGTAGTTACTAACGATATATATACAGAAGAAGATGCAAACTATCTAAAAGATCAGGGGATTCTTGAAAGAGATAGGATAAGAGGAGTAGAAACTGGAGGATGTCCTCATACAGCTATTAGAGATGATGTTTCTATGAACCTTGAAGCTTGTGAGGATTTAGTCAGAAATTTTAAGGATATAGAAATAATCTTTATCGAAAGTGGTGGGGACAATCTATCAGCAACCTTTAGTCCTGACCTTGCAGATGCCACCATCTTTGTAATAGATGTAGCTGCAGGTGGAGATATACCAAGAAAAGGAGGCCCAGGAATTTTAAGATCAGACCTTCTTATAATAAACAAAAAAGATTTAGCTCCTTATGTTGGCGTTGACCTTGAGGCTATGAGAAAGGATACCCTAGCCCAAAGAGGAGATCGTCCATTTATCTTTACTAATATCAAAAATGGCGATGGACTTAATGAGGTCTATGACTGGATAAGAAAGCAAGTCTTATTAGAAGATTTAAAATAATGAAAAAAACATACGCAAGAGCCAGCAGAATATATTTAGAGTTTGAAAATAAGGATGATACAACAATCCTAAAAGATATCTACAATTCGCCACCATTTCTGCTTATGCATACATTTAAATATGGCGACTTTACCAAGGCTATGATTATGAGCTCAAGCCCAGGTATCCTGGAAGGCGATATGCAAGAAGAAAAATTCTATGCAAAAAAGAATAGCAAGGTCTTGCTTTCTTCTCAATCATACGAAAAAGTTTACAAGATGAACGAGGATTCTTTCGCAAGTCGTAAGGTTGAAATTCGTGGAGAAGAAAAATCTGACTTTATTTTTAAACTTTTACCCATGATTCTCTACAAGGATGCAGATTTTAGGGAGGATATCAAGGTCGATTTAGAAAAAGATGCCAGGCTTATTTTTTCTAACTGCTTTGTAGCTGGTAGAATTGGCAGGGGAGAAAGCTTTGAATTTAAAAGCTACAAGACTAATCTAGATATAAACCTTGATGGCAAACTCATCTATACCGAAAAAAACCTCATAAGGCCAAGAGAACAAAATATAAATGAACTTGGTTTAATGGAAGGCTATGACCACTTTTTGTCAATGGTTGCTATAAATTTTTCCGATGAAAATAATATAGGCGAGATTCGCAATATAATTGATAAGCATAGTTTAAAGAGAGGACTAAAAGGTGGGGCAAGTTACAGCTTTAGAAATGATATTCAAATTAGGATTTTGGGCAAGATGGGACAGGATTTAATAGAATGTGAAAAAGAAATAATAGATTATTTAATTGAAAAAGGGGGAAGGATATGCATTTAGTACCAAAAGATATTGAACGCTTGATGATATTTACAGCTGGAGAAGTTGCCAGAAAGCGTAAAGAACGTGGACTTAAATTAAACTATCCTGAAGCAGTCGCTCTAATCAGTGCCGAGCTTTATGAAATGGCTCGTGATGGCAAGACTGTTTCAGATTTGATGCAAGAAGGCAGGAAGATTCTAACAAGAGATGATGTCATGGAAGGTGTCCCTGAAATGATTAAGGATGTACAAATAGAAGCCACATTTCCTGATGGAACCAAGCTTGTAACAGTTCATCAACCAATAGTGTAGGAGGCAAAAATGATTCCAGGTGAAATTTTTTATAAAGATGAAGATTTGATTTTAAATGAAGATTTCGAAGCTATAGAAATAGAAGTAACAAATACTGGCGATAGGGCTGTACAAATCGGTTCTCATTTTCATTTTTTTGAAGTGAATAGATATTTGAAATTCGATCGTAGCATGGCCTTTGGTAAAAAGCTAGACATTCCTGCAGGAAATGCTATTAGATTTGAACCAGGTCAAACCCATAGGGTTAGATTAATTGATATCGGCGGAAATGGAAGGGTTATAGGATTTAATGGACTTACAAATGGTATAACCCATGATATCAAAAAAGAGGAAGCCATGAAAAACCTAATTCAAAAAGGTTACGCTAATATTAATAGTGATGGGGAGGAATAGATGTCATTTAAAATCTCAAGAGAAAAATACGGGTCTATGTATGGGCCAACTACCGGCGATAAAGTTAGACTAGCAGATACAAATATTATAATAGAAATAGAAAAAGATTATGCAATTTATGGAGATGAATCAATCTTTGGTGGCGGTAAGACTGTAAGAGATGGTATGAACCAATCTTCAACTGCAAGTTATGCCTCAGGAACTTGCGATACAGTAATTACAAATGCGATTATCCTAGACTATACTGGTATCTACAAGGCAGATATAGGTATTAGGGATGGTATTATTACAGGAATAGGTAAGTCAGGTAACCCTGATATGAACGATAATGTCAACCCTGGTCTTGTAATAGGGGCAAGCACTGAAATAATCTCAGGCGAAAATAAAATCGTAACCGCTGGAGCAATTGACACCCACGTTCATTTTATATCAGCCGATCAAGCAAACACTGCCCTAGCAGGAGGAACTACTACCTTAATCGGAGGCGGAACAGGTCCTGCTGATGGAACAAATGCTACAACCTGTACTCCAGGCCCTAACCACCTAGAAGCTATGCTAAAATCAGTCGAAGGATATCCAGTAAATGTTGGACTATTAGGTAAGGGTAACTGCTCAAGCAAAGAGCCACTTTATGAACAAATAAAAGCAGGAGCTTGTGGACTAAAGATTCATGAAGACTGGGGAGCAACAAGAGCCGTTATAAATGCCAGCCTTGAAGTTGCTGATGAGTACGATATTGCAGTTGCCATCCATACCGACACCCTTAACGAAGGCGGTACAATCGAAGATACCCTAGATGCTATTGGAGGTAGAGCTATACATTTCTTCCATACTGAAGGAGCAGGAGGAGGACATGCACCAGATCAAATAGTTGCAGCAGGATTTAATAATGTTTTTCCAGCATCTACAAATCCAACCATGCCTTTTACCATAAACACATCAGATGAGCACTTGGATATGGTTATGGTTTGCCACAATCTTGACAAAACCATAGAAGAAGATGTAGCCTTTGCTGACTCAAGGATTAGACCGGAAACAATAGCTGCAGAAGATGTCCTTCAAGACATGGGCGTATTCTCAATAATGTCTTCAGACTCTCAAGCCATGGGCAGGATTGGCGAAGTTGTTATGAGAACTTGGCAAACAGCCTCAAAGATGAAAGACCAACGTGGAGCTCTTAAAGAAGATGAAGGAAATAATAACGATAACTTTAGGGCCAAAAGATATGTAGCCAAATATACTATAAACCCAGCAATAGCCCACGGAGTATCTGAATATATTGGTTCAATTGAAGTTGGTAAACGTGCAGACCTAGTCCTTTGGGAGCCAAAATTCTTTGGAGTTCGTCCAAAACAAATCCTAAAAAATGGTCTAATAATAATGGCACCATCAGGAGATCCAAACGCATCCATACCAACACCACAACCTGTAATATACAGAAGAATGTATGCGGCCATTGGTGGAGGAATCGGAAACTCTTGCATGACCTTTGTTTCAAAAGCATCCTATGAAGCAGGCATAAAAGAAAAACTAGACCTAAAAAGAATGGTACTACCTGTTCATAATTGTAGAAACATCGGCAAAAAAGATATGAAACTAAACTCCGAAACTCCAAACATCAAGGTAGACCCAGAACCTTACGAAGTAACAATTGAAGGAAAGAAAATAACATGTGACCCAGTAGACAAAGTAGCCCTAGGTCAATTA
>NZ_CAUPFR010000110.1:0-5198 GCF_963510575.1 uncultured Anaerococcus sp.
AGTAATTGTCATCTAGACCTCCTAAAATAATTATAAGCAATTATCGTTAACACTACTATTAGTATAATTATATTTTTACTCTTTGTCAAGACTCGGAGAAAATATTTTCATTTTTTATTCATATAGCTTATTTTTTGTCAATCTCCATCCTTCCATTAATATCGTAATTTATCCATTCATATCTTTCAAAAAGCTTATGAAACATAAATATATGAATAAATATACTCCTAACTTATTCTAACTTGTATAAAATTTTATTTCTCTAAAGTTGTAAATAAGCGAAAAAAGAAGCAAGCATTTGCCCGCTTCTTTTATGAAATTATTTTCCTGCAAGTCTCTTGTAGGTATTATACCTTGCCTTTGCAGCTTTTTCGGCTTCTTCATAGAGTTGGTCGGCTGTTTCTGGGAAAGACCTCTTTAGTGAAGAATACCTTACTTCTCCTTGGATAAATTCCTGGAAGGATGAAGTCGGTTCTTTAGAATCTAATTGGAATGGATTCTTTCCTTCGTCTTCAAGTCTTGGGTCATACCTCCATAAATGCCAATATCCTGCTTCTACCGCCTGTTTTTCTCTATATTGTGATTTACCCATACCTATTCTTATACCATGATTTATACATGGAGCGTAAGCTATAATGATTGATGGACCATCATAGCTTTCTGCCTCTCTCATAGCTTTTAAGCATTGGTTTTGATTTGCACCCATAGCCACTTGTGCAACATAGATGTATCCGTAGGTTGATAACATTAGACCTAGGTCTTTTTTTCTTACTTTTTTGCCTGAGGCAGCAAATTGTGCAACAGCTGCAAGTGGTGTTGCTTTAGAAGATTGGCCACCGGTGTTTGAATATACTTCAGTATCAAAGACTAGGATATTTATATCTTCACCACTAGCTAGAACATGGTCAACTCCACCATATCCAATATCATAAGACCAACCATCGCCACCAAAAATCCATACAGATTTTTTAATGAGATAATCTTTTAAATCGTATATTTTTTCTAATAAATTGCTAGCCTCTTCATTATCAACTCTCTCATCTTTTAATTTTAATATTTCAGCTGTAGCTAATTTTGATCCCCTTACATCGTCTTTATTTTCTATCCAGTTTTTAAAAGCTTCGTTAAATGGTGTTTCCAAGTTAAGGTCTAGGAAGTTTTTCATATATGCTTCTAATAGATATTTATTAGAGTCAGTTGCTAATTTCATACCATAACCGTACTCAGCATTATCTTCAAATAAGGAATTTGCCCATGATGGACCTTTTCCCTCAGAATTTTTAGCATAAGAAACTGAAGGTGCACTTGCTCCCCAAATTGATGAACATCCTGAAGCGTTCGCAATAAGCATCCTATCTCCAAATAATTGTGTAATTACTGTTGCGTATGGAGTCTCGCCACAACCAGCACATGCTCCAGAAAATTCTAACAAAGGTCTCTTAAACTGACTGCCTTTTACTGAAGAATCATCCATTAAATTTTCTTTGTAACCTACAACTTCATGGGCATAGGTCCAATTGTCTCTTTCTTTTTCAACCTCTACTTCAAAAGGTTTCATTAATAGAGCTTTTTCGGGCGCTGGACAAACGTCGGCACAGTTACCACATCCTGTACAATCTAGTGGTGAAATTTGGATTCTAAAGTCGTAACCATCTAATCCCTTACCTATTGCCTTCTTTGTTTCAAATCCAACTGGCGACTTAGCTTTTTCTTCCTCTGTTACTAGGAATGGTCTAATTACTGCGTGTGGGCAAACAAAAGAACATTGGTTACACTGGATACACTTATCAATTTGCCATTCAGGAACATTTAAGGCTACTCCCCTCTTTTCATATTGGGTGGTAGCAGTTTCCCACGCACCATTGTCTATATCTTTGAAGGCAGAAACAGGGATTTCATCTTCTTTTTGTTCTTCCATTGGTTTTACAATATTTTTTATAAAGTCAGGTAGTTTTACTTCTTCCTTAACCTCATCCTCTGCACTTGCCCACTCTTCTGGAATCTCAATTTTTTCATATGCGCTTGCACCCATATCAACAGCCTTAAAATTCATAGCAACTATATCTTCACCCTTATGACCATAAGCTTTGACAATAGAATCTTTAAGGTACTTCATAGCGTCATCGGTATCTATTACTTTGGTTAGGTTGAAAAATGCAGATTGCATGATCATGTTTGTCCTAGAACCAAGTCCTATTTCTTCTGCTATATGGCTGGCATCAATTATGTAAAAGTTTATCTTATGTTTAGCAAGATATCTTTTCATAGTTCCTGGCAAACGTACTTCTAATTCTTCTTTTGGCCAAACTGTATTAAGCAAGAAAACCCCTTCATCTTTAAGTCCTGCAAGAAGGTCATAATTGAAAACATAGGCTTGTTTTGAGCAAGAAATGAAATCCGCTTCATCCAATAAGTAAGTTGATAGGATAGGTTCCTTACCAAACCTTAAATGAGATACAGTTAACCCACCAGATTTTTTAGAATCGTAATCAAAATATGCTTGAACATACATGTCAGTATTATCACCTATGATTTTGATTGCTTCCTTATTCGCTCCTACTGTACCATCTGAGCCAAAGCCCCAAAACTTGCATCTTGATTCGCCTTCATGCCTAATTCTCAATCCAGTTCTTTCAAGCGATTTATTTGTGACATCATCGTGGATAGCTAGAGTGAAATCTTTTTTCATCTCACCTTTAAGGTTGATAAATGCTGCTTCGATATCAGCTGGAATTGTATCCTTAGATCCAAGACCAAACCTGCCACCAATAATTTCAGGTTTATTTTTTTCATCATAGAAGGCTGTGACAACATCTTTGTATAAAGGTTCGCCATCCGCTCCCTTTTCCTTAGTCCTATCAAGTACGCCTATCCTCTTAACTGTTTTTGGTAGGACCTTAAGTAGATGGCCTTTAGAAAAAGGTCTAAATAAGTGAACTTCGACCAAGCCTACTTTTTCATCATTTTCTCTTAATTTATCTATAGTCTCTCTAATAGTCTGGCATACAGAACCCATAGCAATAAGGACTCTTTCCGCATCTGGAGCGCCATAATAATTGAAAAGTCCATAATTTGTACCAATCAATTCATTAATCTTATTCATATATTCTTCAACTATGCCAGGAACCTTTTCGTAAATCCTATTCGAAGCTTCAGTGGCTTGGAAGAAAATATTCTTTTGGGCAGTTCCCATCGTTTTAGGTCTTTCAGGATTTAATGATGTATTTTTAAATTTTCTTACTTGGTCATAATCAACAAGGGGTGCAAGGTCTTTATAATCCCATACATCAATTTTTTGAATTTCGTGACTTGTCCTAAAGCCATCAAAAAATTGTAAAAATGGAAGTCTGGATTTAATTGCTGATAAATGGGCAACAGCTCCCAAATCCATTACTTCTTGTACCGAATTTGCTGCCATCATAGCAACACCAGTTTGTCTAACGCTCATGACATCTGAATGATCGCCATATATTGATAAGGCATGGGTGGCAATAGTCCTTGCTGCAACATGAAATACACCAGGTAATCTTTCGCCTGCAATTTTATAAAGGTTTGGAATCATTAGTAATAAACCCTGGCTAGATGTATATGTAGTAGTTAGGGCACCAGCTCCAAGTGAACCGTGCATAGCGCCAGCAGCTCCACCTTCAGATTCCATTTCTTTAACAATAACTTCTTTACCAAATATATTTTTTCTACCATTTGCTGCCCACACATCAACGCATTCTGGCATTGGTGATGAAGGCGTAATAGGAAATATAGTTGCTACCTCAGTAAAAGCATAGGAAATATGTGCCGCTGCCGTATTTCCATCCATAGTTTTCTTAGCTCTCTTAATAGTCATTTTTACCTTCCTCTCTATTCTTATTGATAAATCTATTTTCACAGACTTATTTACTTCTAATTTAATTATATAGGAAAAAGTTATCCTTGACAAATATTTTTGCAACAAAAAAATAGGGATTAATCCCCTATTTTTTCAGCATCGCCTTCTAACCTTTCTGGATGGAAAATGCTATCAGTCATAATTCTCGCAGCATTATAACCAAAGGCCTTTTCTCTCTGATTCATTGCAGCTACTTCTATTATTAAAGCAATATTTCTACCAGCCCTTACTGGTACAACAAGGTGAGGAAGTTTTATTCCCAAAAGTTCGATATAGTGCTCATCAATACCCAACCTATCGTATTCGTAATCATCCTTCCATTGCTCAAGTTCTATAACCATATCTACTTCTGCTTGCAATTTAATTGCACCTGAACCATATAATCTACGAACATTTATAATACCCAAACCCCTTAATTCCATAAAGTGTCTAATATTTTCTGGTGATTCTCCTATAATCTTTTTATCAATAGCAGTTATATCAACCATATCATCTGCTACAAGCCTATGACCTCTGTTTACAAGCTCCAATGCTGTTTCTGACTTTCCTACAGAAGACTTGCCCATAATTAAAACACCAACACCATATACTTCAAGAAGTTCTCCGTGAACATTGGTAGAAGGAGCTAATTGGTATTCTAGTTGATCAGAAATGTCTGAAATTAGTTTTGTAGTCTTGGCAGGCGACCTCAAAAGTGTTATATTATAATACCTTGCAAGGTCAACTATATCTTCATTTATTTCTCTATTAGAAGAAAATATTACAGCTGGTATATCATAGGATAAAATCCCTCTAAATCTCTCATATTGCATCTTACTATCAAGACTTGTTAGGTAGTTATATTCAACAGAACCTATAACCTGAAGCCTTTTATAAGGAAAATCTTCCATATAACCAGTTAACTGCAAACCCGGTCTATTCACATCAGCATTTTCAAGAACTATTTCTTTATAATCTGTCGAAGAACTTATAATTTCAAGTCCTAAATTTTCAACAACCTTATAAAGATTTATAGTTTTTTTACCTGCACCTGTATTAACTTCACTTATTTCTTCACTATTATCATTGATATCATAAACTTCTGTCATAATTATCCTTTCAGCCTAAAATATTTATATATTTCAAGCGCTGCTTCTTTACCTACAAGAGGAACTTCCATAAGTTCTTTAACACTCGCCTTTTTTATATTGGAAATCGTCTTAAAATGTTCATAAAGATTAGCCTTAGTCTTTTTACCCACACCCTTAATTTCATCAAGCTCAGATTTTTTCATAGTCTTTCTCATCAATGTTCTGTGGTAATTTATGTCAAA
>NZ_CAUPFR010000111.1:0-5180 GCF_963510575.1 uncultured Anaerococcus sp.
TGAAATTTGAATATTTATATTATCTTAAGCCGCCTACTGCTTATCTTTTATTGATAAGTGTAGGTGGTTTTTTAATAAATTAAAAATTTATATTGACAAATATCGATTATCGATATATAATCAAATTAACAAATATCGAGACTCGATATTTAAAAGGAGGCAAGAGATGCTCAAGTTTAGATTTTTAACTTATACCAATTTTGGTCTTATGGAAAAATGGTATGAAGAGATGGCTAGGGAAGGTTGGCAGATAGAAAAAATTCCACTTCCTTTTGTCCAGAAGTTTAAAAAATGTGAACCAGCTGATGTAAAATACAAGATTTCTATTGCTCCTAATGAGACTTGGGGTCATAAATTTTCTAAGGAAGAACTCAAAGAATATGATGAGATGGCAGAAGAATATGGATGGCATTTGATTGATAGGTCCTTTAATATGAACATCTATAAGGTTGATAAGGAAGGAGCAGAATCTCTCTATAATGATGATTCATACGAAATTGATATTTTAAATAAGGGTATCAAAGGTGAATTAATTACAATAAGCGTGAATCTTCCTGTTTTTACTTTTCTGGCTCTATCCAGCATTGCTCGTTTAAGGTCAAGCGATATATATTACTCTAATTTTCCATTTTTTATGGCACCAGCTGTTAGTTTATTTCTAATATTATCACTCTTATCTTTAGGAGATTATGTAAGTTTTAAGAGGAGAAATAAGGAAGTTAAAGCCATAAAAGATTTGAAATTTACTGGGTTGGGAATAGGAAAGTTACAAGCTTTGCTACCTGTATTATCAATAGTGTTAATAATTTTATCTTGGATTGCATTAGTAATACATCAGCTAGAAATGGGTTATGGGCTAACAATACTTATTTCCGTGATTCCTATGATATTTATGGTTATTCTTATCTCTTACTTTATCAAAAAAGTAAAACAAATGGATGCCAAAAAAGGACAGAAAAAATTTCTATTTGCTTTAATTCCAGTAATAATGTTTGTGGTATTTAGCATATCTAATCTTGGTATGTTTGATAAGCTTGCATTAAAAGATGACTTTCAACCAAAAGAAATAGGTGGTTTTTCTGTAATGGAAGAATCTACAAGTTTCTTGGCGGAAAGCTGTGAAGACTACATGGCAAATTCTAATGACCTCAATATAAGAAAAACTGTAGTAAATTCTGAAGGGCTTGCGAAAGATTTATTTAATAGAATTCTTAAAAATGCCGAAAACCACCCATATAGGGCTGAATTTGTAAAAGATATTTCAAAAGATTTTTCTTATGATAGGTCTTATAGCCTTTCTGACGAGAATTCATATTTGATTTTAAAGGGTAAAATGGTTTTGGAAGTTGATGGGAATATCTATGACGATAAGGTCGCAAAATATATAGAAAAGATACTTGAGGCAAAATAATGGCAAGAGACCAATTTCAAACCCTAACAGAACCAATGTATTTCACTCTCTTAGCCCTTGGAGAAGTGAGAAACGGAGCGGAAATTACATCTTGGGTAGAGGAGATAACCAAGGGAAGGATAAGGCTAGCACCCGGTACCCTTTATGCTCTATTAGCCCAGTTTTTAGAAAACAATTTGATAAAAAGGGTGGAAACAGACCAAAAAGGTAAACACTACATCATCACCGATGAAGGAATAGAACTTTTAAAATACGAAGTTCAAAGACTTAGATTTTTAATATCTAACTATGAAAATCACTTTGAAAAATAAAATTAGTTTATATATGGCTTTTAAGAAAATCTTAGGAGCCATTTTTGTTGAAATTCATTAAAAATCACTTTATCACGATATAAGCGAGGTATAATGATAGTAATAACAAGTATCGCCTTGGGGAATTGTTATAGATTTTTATACGGAGTCTAGGATGAGTTAACTCATAAAAAGGAATCTGTAATTCTTATTCCTTGGTTAGATTTTTATAGTAGGCAGGGATAGTCAAGACGACATAATTGACTTATTGAAAGCTTGAATTTCTTATTTTATTAGAAAAAAATTTTGGAGGTATTTATGATTTTAGTTACATTGGTAATTTTATGCCTGGTATTTTTTGCCTTATGTTATCTAGGCACTGGTACGGATGAGAAAAATTTAAAAAACTATATGTCCTACCCCGATGAAGTACAAGAAAAAATAAAAAATATAGGTGCCTACCAGGGAAAATTTAAAGAAACTAGTAAGGTTTCGGCTTTTATTGCAAACTTTATAATTTTTTCTATTTTATTTTTGCTATTGGGTTTAAAAATCCGTCAGAAAAGTTTTGTTCAAAACTTTATGGCCTTATTTATTTTAGGCCAAGGTTTGAATATTTTTGACCTGGTACTTATAGACCTCTTGTGGTGGAGAAGGACAAAAAGAATAAGATTTTCAAAGATACCAGGAAAAAGCCTTTATCAAAATCCAAAAAAACATATAGAAGCATTTGAAAGAGCCTTCTTAATGTACTTTTTTATTGCTTTGGTAGATGGATATATTTTGACCTTGTTTTAAAAAAATATTTATGGAAAAATCTGAAATTACTTTGAGGAAATATTATGAATTTTACTTGCTATGGGGAAAAATCGAATAAATCAATCCTTTTTATCCATGGTCTTGCATCAACGGCAGACTTGTGTTTTATGCCACTTTTGCCTTATCTTGGTGATTACTATGTAATTTTTTGTGAGCTTGACGGGCACTGTCCATCTGATCCTAATGATTTACTTTCTATGGAAAAAACTATTAAAGATATAGAAGCCTACTTATTAGGAGAATTTGATGGTAATCTTTATGGAATATGTGGATTTTCCATGGGAGGGACTCTGGCTATAGACCTAATTTCTAGGGGAAATATTAGGGTAGAAAAAGTTTTGGTTGATGCTCCGATTACTGTGGAATTAGGGATTATTGGTTTTTTATATACTTGGGCCTTTATTTTAGGAACAAATGTGATCAAAAAAGGCAAAAAAATTCCAAAATTTTTGCTAGATTTGGTCGCAGGTAAGGATAATACAAGCATCATCGAAATGATGTATTCAAAAATTAGCAAAAGCACAATCAAAAATGTTTGCAATTATATTTATCATTACGAATTTTCTGAGAATTTAAAAAAATACCCTAAACCAGTTTTATTTTGGAGGGGTAGCGAAGAGCCAATTCCAGCAAAAAGCCAAAAGAATTTGAAAAAATATTTACCACAAATAACAGTACAAGTCTTTGAAGGCCTAGGTCATGGTCAATTTTTACATGAAAGTTCAAAAGAATACGCTGAAAGATTGAAAAAATTCATGGGTGATTAATAATTTATTTATAAATATAGAAAATTTAAGGAAGGGATTAATTTGGAAATTAGGGAAATTTTAAAAACAGATATAAAAAAATTGTCAAGTTTGATGGTAGAAGTCTATAACGCTCCACCTTGGAATGATAAATGGACAGAAGAAACAGCCTTAGAATCCTTATCTTCTCTTTGTGATTTTCCAAATTTTACTGGATATCTTATAGCAGATGGAGATGAAATAATTGGAGCAATACTAGGACATTCTAGAAGATATGCCACTGAAATTACTTATTATATTGATGAGTTTTTCATTTCAGAAAAATATAGGAGATTAGGATTAGGGGAGAATCTGTATAAGACAACCATAAAGCAATTAAAGAAAAAATCTATAAGTGGGGCGTTTTTCACAACTTTGAAAAATTCTCCTGCCTATTATTTTTATATAAAAGAAGGAGCTTGGGATCTCGAAGATTCTGCATGCTTTTACCATAAATTTTAGCAAGACACCTATTAAACTATAGGTGTTTTTCTTTAAAAATTAATAAGGGTATATTGTAATCATAATTTAAATACGAGGAAGCAAATGAAAAGAATTTTAATTATTGAAGATAACGAAGATATTGCCTTGCAAATAAAAAAATATTTAATCAAGAACGGATATGAGGTTGACCTTGCAAAGTCTTTTTATGAAGCTACTTACAGGATGAATGTAGACATTGATGTTGCGCTTTTAGATATAAACCTACCTGATAAAGAGGGCCAGTATCTAATAGAGAAGTTAAAAGAAAAGGACATTAGGGTTATTGTAACAACGGTAAAAAATGAAGAAGATTTTATAATTAATGCTTTAGACCAAGGAGCGGATGATTATCTTACTAAACCATTTTCCCTTGCGATTTTAAGGGCAAGGATTGATGCGGTTTTAAGGACTATTCCTATTTCACAAGATAAAATTATTTCCTATAAGGATATAAAAATAGATTTAAATGAGTCAAAAGTTTATTTTAAAGGGGAAAATATTGAATTAACCCCACTTGAATATGATATATTACTCTTATTTATCAAAAATCCCCACAGGGTTTACACAAGAAGCCAACTATTAGAAATGTTTTGGGAAGATAGGGAAAAATTTGTAAATGACAATACTCTAACATCAACTATTAAAAGAATCAGAGAAAAGCTTGATAGGGAAATTATCACGACTGTCAGAGGAATTGGATATAGGATGGATTGAGATGCTGTATGTATTTTGGATAATAAGTCTGGGACTTCTATATTGTTTTTTAGAAAAAAGAAAGAAAAATAGAATAAATGAACTTATAGATTTGATAGAAAACATGAAAAATCAAAATTATAAAATCCCTATGAAGCAAGATGATTTTTCAATTTTAGAAGATAAGATTTACAAACTTTTTATAGAAATAGTAGAAGCCAAAGAGATAAGCAGAAAAAATAGCGAAAAGCAAATTGAATACCTAGAAGACATCGCTCATCAAATCAAAACTCCCATCACATCGATGCTTTTTTCCATAGAGAGTTTGGAGATGGACTTTTCAGATAATGATGATATAGCGGTTTTAAAAAGACAACTCTTAAGATTAAACGCTTTATCAGATATTTTACTCAAACTATCAAGCCTAGATGCGAACAAAGATCTTATGAAAAAAGAAAAAATATGTTTGGATGAATTAGTGGATTATGCCTTAGATAGTTTGAATGTAAAGAAATCTATGAAGGTAGAAAAGAGAACGGAATTAAAAGAAAATAGCATCAATGGAGATTTTTATTGGCTGGCAGAAGCTCTGATTAATATTATAAAGAATGCTGATAATAGACCGTCTTGTGATAAAATCGTGGTTTCATCATACAAAAATCCCCTCTATACAAGCTTAATCATTGAAGACAATGGCGG
>NZ_CAUPFR010000112.1:0-5084 GCF_963510575.1 uncultured Anaerococcus sp.
GTTAAAAATTTAATTAAATCGAGAATATGAAAGGTAAGGGGATTTGAACTTAGTGAAGGCCTTTTAATAATATAATGGAAATGCTGAGATTCCAAGCTTTGTTGATGTAAATATTAGATGAGAATTTGGTCTAAAATGAAATACGTTTTTTAAAAAACAAACGCAAAAAAATTGCGTTTGTTTTACGTTTGCTTAGTTGAATATTTAGTTCCCCTACCGTTTCCATTTTTTACGGCGTAGGATTTTTCAATTAGGTTGTTTAAAATTTTTAAAACTTTATTTTTGCCAAATCCAACTAATGCTGCTATTTCAGAGCTGGCTAGACTTTTATTTTTTATTGAGTGATACACTTTTAACTCATCCTCGGATAATGGAAGAAGGAGTTTTGTTTCTGGTAGAAAAACCTCAATAGAATTATCAAAAATTTGAAATCCTGGCTTATTTTTACTATCCTTATAGGAAGATTTAATTCTGGCTATTCCTGTACCAAAACTTTCTATTATATTTAACCTAAAAAAAACATTGCCTATGATAGGATTTTGCATTATGGATATTTCACCATTAAGATATTCGTTGGCTGTTAGGTTTGAAGGAAGGCCACCAGGTGAAGTTATACTTATGGAATTTTCTTTCATTGATACTTGAATATAAGAATTTGTCATCCAGTTTCTATGCACAAGGGCATTAGCAATAGCTTCTCTAAAGGCTTTTTCAGGAATTTTTTCTATTTTTTTCCTATAGGATTCTTTGATTACCTCATAGTGATAATATTCTCTGTATAAATCAATACTTAAGTCGTAGGCTTCTAAGATAGAAATATTTTTTATTTGTTTCCTGGTTAAAATTGTATTTTCATCTTTTCCAAACCTTACTAAGTCAATAATATGGTATTTATTTTTATCTGCTAAGAGATTTCCTGCGTTGGTTAGATTGTTGTTTAAGTCAACTAGTTCAAGAGTTTTAAGGATATCAGAGTTTAGTGATTTTATGTTCAATTGTTCCTTTAATTTTTTTTCAAGGTAGGTAAAATTGTAGTCTCTGATACTAGTAGGAATCTGATCGTAAGCACTGTTGTTTCCTTCCAATATCAGGTGTTTAAGCTCATTTGTGTCAATTTCAATAGTTGCTGAATCATTTCTCTTATATGATTTTGATTTGTAGAAATATGGTTTTTCGTTGCCGGGATAGACTATCAACTCAATAATATTATTGTCTACAATGTTAAGATTATAGTTTGCTTGGGGTTTTATTGAATCGTTAATTTTATTTTCTATATCAAGAACTTTAGAAATTGGATTATCGATGCCTATGGATTTGCCATTATCATCAACACCAAATATAATTTTTCCGCCGGTATAGTTAGAATAAGCCACTACAGTCTTTAGAAAAGAGTCTGTAATTCTTTCTTTAAATTCTAAGTTGAAAGTCTCTCTCATAATATCCTCCTAGGAATATTATATATCTGTACTAACAAAAAACAAACGCAAAAAAATTTGCGTTTGTTTTGCGTTTCATTAATGAATATTTAGTTTTCCTTGAGATTTTTTTTTAAGATTTATAAAAGTTTTGAAATATTATATAAGCTTGGTTCTTTGTTATTTTAAGGTTTTTCGCTTAAGATGAAAGATTATTAATATTTATCTATAAAAATTTATTGACAAAATAAAAATTTTAAAGTAAATTAATAAAAACTATGCTTTAGCATGATAAGACGGTGTATAGATACACATATACTTCGATGATAAAAAGAGCATATTTAAGTTGACAAAAAAAGGAGAATTTATGGGAATTTTTGAAAGTATTTTAGCCACGGTCAATGGATATCTTTATTATCCGATTTTAATTATTATTCTTTTGGCCTGTGGATTTTATTTTACACTTAGGACTGGTTTTATCCAGCTAAGCCTTTTACCAGATGCTATCAAGGTTATTGGCGAAAAACCTGCCGGTAAGGATGATGTTTCTAGCTTTCAGGCTTTGATGGTTTCTACTGCATCTAGGGTAGGAACTGGTAATATCGTTGGCGTGTCAAACGCTATTTGCCTGGGTGGTCCTGGAGCAGTTTTCTGGATGTGGATTATCGCTGTAATCGGTGGTGCATCTGCTTTTGTCGAGTCAACTTTGGCACAAATTTTTAAGAAAAAATCTAAGGATGGAGCTAGCTATGGTGGGCCATCTTACTATATAGAACAGGGCCTAGGATCTAGGAAGCTCGGAGTGGTTTTCTCCCTTGCTTTGATTTTGACCTATGCTGTTGGTTTTAATATGCTTGCTTCTTTTAACCTCCAAGATTCCTTTAGGGTTTATGATTTTTATCAAAAAGGCAAAACTTCTTGGCTTATAGGTGGTATCCTTGCTATAATTGCAGGTTATTGCATCATCGGTGGGGGCAAGAGGATTATAAAATACACATCTATAATCGTTCCAATAATGGGGATAATTTATGTGCTTATGTCTTTATTTATGATTGGTATTAACTTTTCAAATATTGGAAAAATGATAAAGATGATTATAGAAGATGCCTTTAACTTCAGAGCAATTTTTGGTGGCGTGGCTGGTTCTGCCATGGTTGAAGGAATTAAGAGAGGATTATATTCTAATGAAGCAGGTATGGGTTCTGCACCAAATGCTGCAGCAAGCGCTATGGTAAGCCATCCTGTCAAACAAGGTCTGGTACAAATGGTATCAGTATTTATAGATACCCTTATAATTTGTACAGCAACAGCCTTTATGGCTCTTGTATCTGGGGTAGCTCCAACAGAAGACCTCGCAGGCGCAGGTTTTGTTCAGGAAGCCCTAGCGACAGTTGTTGGACATTTTGGTTATGTCTTCATCACTATTTGCTTGGCCCTATTCGCCTTCACAACACTTTTGGGCAATCTTTATTATTGTGATTCTTGCCTAGCCTACCTTAAAAAGAAAGAACCATCTAAAAACTTTATGCTAGTCTTTAGGGTAATTGCAATTATCTTAATATTTTTAGGAGCAGGTATGGAAATGAAATTCGCATGGAACTTAGCAGACCTCTTCATGGGAATAATGGCAATCATCAATATCTTCTCAATCTTTGCCCTTGGTAAATATGCCCTAAAGGCACTCGAAGATTACAAAAAACAAAGAAAAGAAAACAAAGACCCAGTCTTCATAGCCGACCACATCGGGCTAGATGGAGAAAAATTAGATTTTTGGAAATAAGACAAGACTCGCTAGCAGTTAAGAACTGTTGGCGAGTTTTTTTATTATTATCGGAGATTTTGTGATATAATATATATGTTTGATAAATAATAGATAAAAGGTGAAAATATGATAATTAAAAAAATGATTTTGGCCTTGACTTTGGTATTTGTCTTTGCTGGTTGTGGGGAAGATGATCCGGAAGTTAAGGATCCTATTAAAGAAGAGATACAGGAAATAAAAGCAGATAAGTATGAGGAGGAGAAGGCAGAAGATAAAAAGCCTCAAGATGAGAATGAAGAAGCAGATAAAAAGGACTTGGAGGATGCTAAAGATAAGGCGATTGAAGAATTAACCAGCCTAGAATTTTTAGATACCAAGGACAGGGATGATTTTACTGGGAAAATCAAAGCTTGTGAAGATTCTAAAGAAATTGGTAAACTAGTTGTAGAAGCTAAAAAATCTAATGATGACTTTATAAAAGCTAAGGAAGAAGCTGATAAAATGGACAAATTTTATCAAAAAGCTTGGGTGACTAATACCATAGATGGGGATACTATTGAAATTGAAATAGGGGGAAATACTTATAAATTAAGGCTAATTGGGATGAATACACCAGAGATCCACCACCCAAACAAGGGAGTAGAATTTTTTGGTAAGGAAGCCTATGAATTTACTCAAAAGACCTTGAAGAACAAGGAAGTCTATCTTGAAAAAGATGTGTCTGAGACAGATAAGTACCAGAGGCTATTGAGGTATGTTTGGTTGACTTTGCCAAAAGACCCTGAAAATCCAACCTATGACGAGGTTAAAAACCAAAGTCTAAATGGGATTTTAGTCCGTGATGGATATGCAAATGCAGTTACCTTTCCACCAGATATAAAGTATGCTGACTACTTAGCCAAGATTGAAAAAGAGGCAAAGAGTGAAAATAAGGGCCTTTGGAATGAAGAGGCAAGATCTAAGTGGGAAAAGGAAAAAAATTCTCCGGAAAATAAGTGGGTAAGAACTACAAAGCAGATAACAAACAGGGGCAATACCTACACAGCAGATACCACCCAAGGCCCAGTAAAGGGCAATAGAAAGAGCCGAAAATACCACGTCCAAGGCCAACAAGGCTACGATAAGATTTCTATAAACAATGTGGTTTGGTTCAACACAAAAGAAGAAGCAGAAGCAGCAGGCTATGTGCCGGCTAAAAGATAAAATAATCCCGTCTAGGATAAGATTAGACGGGATTCTTTATTTTAGGGAATAATATCCAACTCCATCTATTACTTCTTCTTTTATTCTACCTTGCATTACAAGGTGTTTGAGGTGGGCGGCGGCTTCTCCTACAGCGAACCATTTTTGGCTGGCTGGAAAATCATTCCAGTCTTTGGCTCTGATGTCCCATTGCATTTTTTGGGTGATTTGGGTTGTGTTTGCCTTGCTGAGCTTTTCTATAATTTTTAGACAGTCGGCTAGTCTTTCGGCGGGGTGGTCTATAAGTTCGTCGATTCTTGCATTTGTATCTTCTACTAAAAACCTGTGGGCAGAAAATAGGTAGTTTATGTTTAAATCTTTTATTTTTTTGATGTTTTCAAGGTAGATGCCGAGGCTATCTCCAAATTCATCTCCCCAATAGGTAATGTTTGGGGTTATCTTTCCTAGAATGTGGTCGCCACAGAATAAAATTTTATGGTCTTTTTCATAAAGGCCTAGCATGCCTGGGGTGTGGCCTTCTTCGTCGATTGCGACAAAGTTATAGTCTCCTATGGCAATTTCCCAGCCTGGTTTGATTTTTGTGTGGGGGAAAGCTTCCTTTGGTCTATTTTTATAGCCTGGGTGGTCTTCGATTTTTAAATTTTCTGGGCCGAGTCCTTGGAAGTGGGCGTTTTTTATGATATTTTGCCACTGGAAGTCTTCTT
>NZ_CAUPFR010000113.1:0-4996 GCF_963510575.1 uncultured Anaerococcus sp.
TTTACGGGGTCATAGCAGTATTAGCATATTTCCTATGTTATCAGTTTGTAACAGAAAGAGTAGACATAGCTAGAGAATCTGGCGGGAAAAAAGAAAATGTATTTGCTGGCATAGGAAATGTAATCAACAAGAGATCTCTTCTATCAGTAATCATTGTATCAATATGCCTCCTATTAGGAATGCTATTAATCGGTTCAATGAATGCCTATGTTTATAGAAACTACTTTGAAAACTCAACAGGTATGCAATTAGCAGGCCTTGTAACAACAGTACCAATGTTATTTACAGCGCCAATGGCAATGAAACTTGGCCAAAAAATTGGTAAAAAAGAAGCAACAGTCATAGGACTTATAACATCAGGTGCTATCTACCTATTACTTTTCCTAGTAAAGGTAAAGAGCATGTATGTATTCCTAGCAGGAACAGCCTTAGCTTATGTTTTCCTAGGAATCTTCAACACCCTAACTTGGGCAATGATTACAGATGTAATAGACGATCTAGAAATCAAAAACGGAGTCAGAGATGATGGAAAAGTCTACGCAATCTATTCTTTTGCTAGAAAATTAGGCCAAGCTTTTGCAGGTGGTCTAGGTGGTTATGCCCTATCTGCAGTTGGTTATGTAAAGGGAGCAGAAGTACAAACAGCAGCAGTAAACCTAGGAATTTACAACAGCGCAACCCTAATCCCAGCCATAGCCCTAATCGTAGGTGGACTAGTAGTTTTATTCATATATCCACTAAATAAAAAACAAGTTGAAAAGAATAATAAATACCTAAGTGAAAAGAGAGATTAAAAAAATTGACCTCCTATTGGGCCCAGCCCTTTCTGGGGGTCTTTTTTCAAAAAATAAACAAGGAAGGAAGCTATATGAAAAGACAACCAAAACTAGAAACTAGAAGTAAACATATACTAGAAGTAGAAGGCCTAAAATTTAAAGACCTAAATGACAATGGCGTCCTAGACCCATATGAGGATTGGAGATTAGATTCAGAAACAAGGGCAAGAGACCTTGCAAATAGGATGACTGTAGAAGAGCTTGCAGGCAACATGGTAATAAAAAGCCAAAGAATGGGTCTAGCCCAAGAAGATAAGTCAAAAACAAGCCATGATGGCATCCTAGATGAAGAAGTCTACGAAGATAAAAATATCTTTATCGGTCAAATAAACCACGGTTCAACCAAACACATCAAGGAAATGGGCCTTAGACACTTTATCCTAAGAGAAAACTTCTCAGAAGAAGACATAGCAAGATGGGTCAATGCCCTAAATGAAGTGGCAGAAGAAAGCCGCCTAGGAATCCCAGTAATAATTGCTTCAAACTCAAGAAATGAAAATGCTGAAAGAACCTTCGGAATGAACGATGCAGTAGGAGTATTTACAACCTACCCATCAACCCTAGGCCTTGCTGCAGTATATCTTGGAGATAAGGCAAGAAATTACCATCCAGATGGGGACTATGACTATTCAATCTTTAAAGAATTCGGCGAGATAGCAAGAGATGAATGGAAATATTCAGGCCTTAGAAAAGGCTATATGTACATGCTAGATACAGCCACAGACCCTAGATGGCAAAGATTTTATGGAACCTTCGGTGAAGATGTAGAATTAATCACAAAAGCAGGCGAAGACTTATTAGATGCTTTCCAAGGCGAAGAATTAAACGAAGAATCAGTAGCCATGACCATGAAGCACTTCCCAGGTGGAGGAGCAAGAGAAAATGGCTTTGACCCTCACTATGCAGAAGGAAAATTTAACGTTTATAGGACCCCAGGCTCTCTAGAAAAATACCATATGCCACCATTTAAGGCAGCAGTAGATAAAAATGTATCATCAATCATGCCATATTACTCAATCCCAGCCCACGAAAAATCAGCAGTTCAAAACTACAAGGGCAAGAGAATTCCATTTGAGCCAGTAGGCTTCGCCTTTAATGAATACTTCATCCAAAATATCCTAAGAGAAGACATGGGCTTTAAAGGCTACATCAACTCAGACTCAGGTATCCTAGATAACATGGCATGGGGAGTAATGCACCTTGAAAAACAAGACCGTGCTGCCTATGCAGTAAATAACGGGGTAGATTTAATCTCAGACACCAACGAAAGCCACTGGATAATCCAGGCCTACGATGAAGGCAAGATCTCCCATGAAAGACTAGTAGAAGCAAACGTAAGATTATTAAAAGAAATGTTTGACCTAGGACTATTCGATGAGAAAACCTACGTAGACCCAGCCAAAGCAAAAGAAATCGTAAGAGATGAAAAAAACCTAGCCAAGGTCTACTCAGCCCACCAAAGATCAGTAGTCTTATTAAAAAATAAAGAAAATGCTCTTCCACTAAAGGAAAAAACAAAAGTCTACTTCGACTACCTCCACAAGGAAGCCGACAAGGCAGAAACCTTTAGAAATGAAGCATTAAAAGAATTAAAAGATAGGGATGACATCATCCCAGTAGAAAGACCTGAAGAAGCAGAAGCAATCTTTGTACAAATCACACCAAAATCAGGCAACTACTTCTCAGCAACCCCAGGCCTTCTAGAACTAGACCTATGCGAAGAAAAAACAAACAAAGCCCTAGACGGCTCAGAATACACAGAAACAACAGTAGCAAATATAGGAAAGCTTGAAGAATATAGAAAGCTAGCAGACAAAAACGGAGCAAAATTAATAGTATCAGTCAACTCAACCATGCCATGGCTATTAGAAAATGCAGAAAAATATGCAGACGTTCTTCTAGCAAACTTCGAAACCTTCATCCCAGCCCAAGTAGATGTATTAATAGGCAAATTTGCCCCAACAGGTAAATTACCATTTACCTTCCCTAAGGGAGAAGAAGCCATAGCAGTAGATGAAAATGGAATTTGTGTAAGTCCTAACGATGTACCAGGCTATGATAAAGACAAATATATGTCAGAAGGCATGACCTACGCCTATAAAGACGAGTGTGGCAATGAATATAAACTTGGTTTCGGCCTAGCTTATTAAAAATAATATTCAGATATAAAACGAACCCTCCTTTAAAATCAAGGAGGGTTTTCTAATCCTATTTGAAATTTTTTTAAATAAATTATTTTTGCTTATTTGATCACTTACTTACGAAATAAATTACTAATACCAGGTAGGTCATATAAATGATATATGTTATATTATTAGACCATGGAAAGGATGCTTCTGGGTGGCCTAGGGCATATGCTATGAAAACTATGGCGATTAAAATCATTCCCAGTCCTATAAGTAAATATCTTTTAGAATTTTTCATCGCTATTCCTTATTAAAGTTAATTACATATTCATATATTTCGTTTTTTGAAAAAGGACTAACTCTTTTTATTTCTTTGACAATCTCTTTTGTAGCCTTGCCGTCCTTAATCATTTCTTTTATCTTTTCGTCAAAGCTTGAAAGGTCGCCTGAATCTTCTTCTTTTTTGCCTTCTAAAATTAAGACAAATTCGCCTTTGAAGGTGATTTGTTCTGGGTCTATGTCTTTGATTGTGTAGGTCTGGTATTCTTCAAATTTTTTAGTAAGTTCCCTTGCAATGGTAAGCTTTCTTTCTGGGAAGATTTCCTTAAAGTCTTCGATTGTTTTTGGGAGGTTGTGGACTGAGTCAAAAATAATCGAAGTTTTGTCTTCGTTTTTTAACTTTTCGTACAATTCACTTTTTTCCCTGGATTTTTTGCCGATAAATCCATAAAAGGTAAAGGCTGACATATCCTGACCAGACCCTATGAGGGCTGTAAGTATTGAGCTTGGACCAGGTAGAATTGTGTATGAAATCTTATTTTCAATACATTTTTTTATGAGGATTTCTCCAGGATCTGACATGCCAGGCATACCTTGGTCGCTGATTACTCCTATTGTTACTCCTTCAATAGCTTTTTTAATTAGCTCTTCGCTTTTGGCTTGTTCGTTAAATTTGTGGTAGGAAGTGAGGGGTTTATTTATCTCATAAAAGTCTAAGAGTTTTTTTGATTCTCTGGTGTCTTCGCAGGCTATTAGGTCAACAGCTTTTAGGGTATTTATTGCCCTTAGGGTCATATCTTCTAGGTTGCCAATTGGGGTTGGCACAAAATATATTTGATAATCCATTAGTCCTCCTTGTAGGTTCCGTTTATTTTTTTAACTTGATTGGTATATGAGCCGTCTTTGTAAATTATGATTGGGTCCTCGATTTTAAGACCATCTTTGGCGTTTTTTACAAATTCTATTAGGATAAATTGAGGTTTGGTATCAAAGGTTGATGATACAAAGCGAATTCTTTTTGGTTTTAAATTTCCTGATTTATTAAATATTTCAACCATTCTTTCGGGTTTGTGAATCATAAAGATTTTGCCCTTATCCTTTAGAGTCTTGTTGGCAAAGGCAAAAATATCATCTAGGTTTAAGTAGATTTCTTGCCTGGAAATCAGAAACTCTTCATCCTTGTTTTTTATATTTTGGTCTATTTTGTAGTAGGGAGGATTGGTTATTATATAGTCCAGAGTATTTTCTTTAAAATCTATTTTATTTAAGTCCTCATTTATAATTTCTATATTTTTTATATGGTTAAGGTCTAAATTTTCCTTTAAAATCTTAGTTTTGTTGGCTTGGATTTCTACAGCATAGACTTTTTTTAGGTCGTAGAGACCATTGGCCATCATGGCTAAAATCCCATTGCCAGAACCTATATCTAGGAGGATTTTGTCTTTTTTCATTTTTGCAAAATCTCCTAGTAAAATTGAGTCGATTCCAAAAGAATAGGCATCCTCAACGTGGATCATTTTTAAATTTGTTCTTGGTATATAATCTAGTTTTTTCATATGTATATTATATCAGAAAAAATCAGATAGTTAAATTTATGGATGATAAAGATAATTGAGAAAGATTTGACAAAAGGAAAACCTTATATTATAATTGTGGTTGTAAAGATAAAAAATCTTCAGGGCGGAGTGAGATTCTCCACCGGCAGTTATAGTCTGCGAGCGAAAGCCGAATCGGTGAAATTCCGATACCGACAGT
>NZ_CAUPFR010000114.1:0-4906 GCF_963510575.1 uncultured Anaerococcus sp.
AAAGAACTTTGGAGTTGAGTTCTCCCTAACCCAAGTATGGGCAAAAGGTGGCGACGGTGCTATTGACCTTGCAGAAAAACTTGTTAAAATAGTTGAATCAAATAAAGAGGAAGTAAAACTTCTTTACCAAGATGACATATCCACAGAAGAGAAAATCAACACAATCGCCAAGGAAATCTATGGGGCTGCCAAGGTTAATTTCACAGATGAAGCAAGGGCGGTCCTTGATAAAATCGACGAACTTGGTTATAGAAATTTCCCAGTTTGTATGGCAAAAACCCCAGCATCTCTAACAGATGATGGTAAAATCAAGGGTAGACCAGAGGGCTTTGAAATAACAGTTTCTGATATCAAAATTAAGACAGGATCAAGGTTCATAGTTGCCTATCTCAATAAGGTCTTAACCATGCCAGGCCTTCCAAAACATCCAAATGCTCTTGACATAGACGTTGACGAAAATGATAATATTATAAATTTATTCTAGGAAATATAAGAAGGATTGAAGTTGAAAGATAAAATCATCAAAATTAAAGAAAATTTAACCTATTATATAAAATCTTTGTCCTTTACGAGTTCATATATAGACGAGCAAAAAATGTATAAGAGCATAGATTGGGAAAAAGAAGTTAAAATCTTGCCCTTAGGTGCCAAGGTTTTGATGGTCCTTCTAATCATCTTCTTATTAATAATTTTATAAAAATATACAAGCGGCTCCGGCCGCTTTTTTTTGAATTTTTGGGAAATCCTTTTTTTTATTTTGATTTTGGGTATTATATAAGTAACAAGATAAAGGGGGATAAGATGAAAAAGTTTTTAATAATATGTGCCTTGGCCCTTGCCATTACTGGCTGTAATAAAAAAGTTAATCTAGAAGAAGGTGTAAAAATAAGCCAGGCTAAGACTGATGTGGATGCGGTGGAATATTTTGGCCAAGAAAAGCCTTTGGACCTTGCCTACAATACTTATTCCATAGAAGGACTTGATACAAAAAATCTAGAGGAGCAGTTATTTTCTATAAAAGACGGGGAAATCTTTGAGATTTCAAGAGGACCTGTGAATGCGACAAAGTCATCTGCTTTAATAGGTTTAGGTTTCAATGAACACACTTATACCCTATTTAGGATAGATGACGGAGAAGTACGTGATGCTAGAGGTATTAGGGCGGATTATGACATAGACAAGGACCAGTTTACCAAGACCTATTGGCTAGATCAAGCTGATATAAAAGATAAGCAGTCAACCATTCTTTTTGTTGGTTTGTCCAAGGATGTTAAGGATTTTAACATGAAAAACATCACCAAAGAAGATCTTAAAAAAATGAGCAAGGAAGATAAGGACCTTAAGATTTTGGCATTTGAACTTATACTAGATAAAAAAGAAAAGTAATTTTCATATTTAGGAGAAAAAAATGAAAAAGAGAAATGTATTATTAAGTCTATTTTTAATACTAAGCTTAGCGTCTTGTAAAGTAGAAGTGAAAAATGCAGAGGATGTCATGCTTACAAAAGAAGACTATGAGCTTAACGTATTTGACACCTTTGATGGTGGAGATAATTTAGATTATGGTGCAGGAGTTTATTCCTTCAAGGGAATAAGGCCTGATGATCTTCGCCTGACTCTTTCAACTTATGAAAATGGGGAAATTTCAGAAGCTTTTGATATTGAGCTTCCTAAAATAGAAGATAAGGACAAGCTTGGTATAGCGGTAAATTCTAGCAAAATATATATATACGATCTATCAGTTAATAAAGCTTCTGTACTTACCAACTATGAATTTAAAGATAAAAAACTTACTCACAAGATGTCAAATGGCTGGCAGTGGGATAATGGTGGTGTAATCAAAGATGGAGAGCGATATCCAGTATTTGCAAGTTTTTCTAATGAAGCTAATTCTTTGATAACCCCAATTTTTCATGAAGATGATATAAGAGATTGGATAAAAACTCATAAGGAATACTCAGGTATGCTTTTGGAATTAAGGCTTGAAGATAGGAAGAAATAGCAATGGTCAAATTCACTGTTTTTTCTTAAATATTTTGATTTTAATGGCGTATGAGTTTAATATTTGGGAAAGTATAGTTTTTATAAGAAAGGATAAAATATGGAAATTTTAGGAAAAGCACTTTATTTATTACTTATAATAGTTTTTATGAGATTTTTCTATTTTGTTTTGAGAAAATCTTTTGAAGATAAAAATTCAACTACAGTGAAAAT
Organism: uncultured Anaerococcus sp.; assembly: GCF_963510575.1. Classification (GTDB taxonomy): domain Bacteria; phylum Bacillota; class Clostridia; order Tissierellales; family Peptoniphilaceae; genus Anaerococcus. The sequence goes on from NZ_CAUPFR010000114.1 coordinate 2,215, forward strand.
GGCAACAAGGGGCATTGTCTTATCTATCTATACAATAGCGATTCTTTCACTATTTGCCATAGCGATTTTTATCCCGGCTGTGGGAATGACAAAAAGAGCCCTTGCAGGAGTTGTAGCTATCTTGATGTCAATCTATTTTGGAATCATAGTTAAGAAATATATAAAAAAGGAAGCCTTCTAATGTGGCTTATCTTCGGGGCCGGTGCTATAATCACCGCCCTTTTAAATATAATGAATTACAAAAATCGTGCTGATATCTTTAGATTTTTAAGCCTAACTTTCACGAGCCTTACTGTCTGTGCTTTTATGCTGATGGGGCAGGAAGGGTAGTGAGAGAAGATTGGGGAGGCCTTATGGATACCATACCAACCATATCTAAGGCCCTTTGGATATGTGCGGCCCTTTCAATTATTATAAATTCAATTTCCCTAATAAAGTCTTATAAGAGAAAAAACACCAAATAAAAAGGCAGCTTAAATAAATTAAGCTGTCTTTTAGATTTTAAAGACCATCCTTATTATCCCAAAAATTAAAAGATGGACTGGATAAAATAGGTAGTTGAATATTTTATTTTGTCTTCCCTTTTCGCCATTATATAAAAGAACTGTCGCAAAACCAAGAATGGCGTAGATTTCCTTGATTATTACAAGATAGCCAAGTCCTGATGCCAAAAGCCTCTTATCATAAAATATATAGTATAGGTAAATTATTATGATGGCGTAGTACTCATAGTCAGATGATATGAGCATTGATCCCAGTGAGGAAAGTGCCACTATTAGTAAGGATACAAAGACCCATAGGGGTCTTTTTTTGATGTAGGATTTTAATTTATCAATTACCATGATTGTAAATAGTCCAAGGGCAAGTCCCCAGAGAATATTTTGTGACCAGGTATTTACAAATTCAGCTGATTGGAACATATCGTAAGGGATTTCGGAAATTAGAGCAAAAATCAAGAGATTCCTTAAATATGACCAACGTGATTTTGTTTTGAAAAATCCTTCCACGACCATAAAGGCAAATATAGGAAAGGCGATTCTTCCTAAGATGTCAAAAATAGTTGTTATAATGACCATAGGGCCAGTTCCTGTTAGAAATGGGGTTATGATTGCCTTGTTGAAATGGTCTATAAACATTGAAGCGAAGGCTATATATTTTAATTGGGCACCGTTTATGCCCTTGATGTTTTTGATTTTTTCCATAAAATCTCCTTTCAGATTATTTGAAGATTTTATCCCAAATATATAAAAAATGCAAATTTTTAACGAAAAAATTCTCCGACCAGGATTTTACCTAGTCGGAGAATGGTTTTTATCTTATTTATTTTTCTCAATTGCTGCTTGGGCTGCTGCAAGTTTAGCTATTGGAATTCTGAATGGTGAACAAGATACATAGTCAAGTCCTACATTGTAGAGGTATTTAACTGTGTTTGGTTCACCACCGTGCTCACCACAGATACCTAGGTGGAGGGCAGGATTAGATTTTCTACCTTTTTCTACAGCTGTTTCTACTAAGAAACCAACACCTTTTTGGTCTAGAACTTGGAATGGATCCTTTTCTAGGATGTCTTTTTCGATGTAAGCTGGTAGGAATTTACCTGCGTCATCTCTTGATAGACCGAAGGTCATTTGTGTTAAGTCGTTTGTACCAAAGCTGAAGAAGTCTGTAATTTGTGCGATTTCATCGGCTGTTATAGCAGCTCTTGGGATTTCTATCATGGTACCTACTAGGTATTTGATTTCCATGCCCTGTTCTTCAAATACTTTTTCGATTTCTTTTACAACTATATTTTTAACGTAGTCAAGTTCGTGAACGTCTGAAGATAGTGGAATCATGATTTCTGGAACTACATTTATGCCTTCTTTATTTAGTCTAATAGCTGCTTGCATGATTGCTCTTGCTTGCATTCTAGAGATTTCTGGATAGATAACGCCTAGTCTTAGACCCCTGAAACCAAGCATTGGGTTTACTTCTTGAAGTTCTGAAATTCTTTCGTGAACTCTGGCTGTTGGATTTTTAATTCTAGGGCAAGGGCAGCTATTTCCTTTTCTCCTTTTGGTAGGAATTCGTGAAGTGGTGGGTCAAGAAGTCTTACAGTTACAGGTCTTTCTTCCATTAATTTGTAGATTTGATAGAAGTCTTCTTCTTGCATTGGAAGAATCTTATCAAGGGCAGCTTGTCTTGTTTCTAGGTCAGAAGCAAGGATCATCTTTCTAACTTGGAAAATCCTGTCATCTGCAAAGAACATGTGCTCTGTCCTACATAGACCAATACCTTCAGCACCAAATTCTAGGGCTTGTTTAGCATCTCTTGGTGTATCAGCGTTTGTTCTAACTTTCATGTCTCTATATTTATCTACCCATTGCATGAATTTGCCAAAAGCACCGTGCATTTGTGGTGGTTGGGTTTCAAGAGCTCCTTCGTAGATTGCACCTGTTGAACCATCTATTGAAATTGTATCTTGATCTGTTAAAACTTTTCCATTTACTCTTACTGTATGTTCATATTCATTAACGTGTAGGTCACTTGCACCAGATACACAGCATTTACCCATACCTCTAGCAACTACGGCTGCGTGAGAAGTCATACCACCTCTTGCAGTAAGGATACCAACAGCTGATACCATACCTTCAAGGTCTTCTGGGCTTGTTTCCTCACGAACAAGGATTACAGTTTCACCATCTTTTGCTCT
>NZ_CAUPFR010000115.1:0-4866 GCF_963510575.1 uncultured Anaerococcus sp.
AGCTACTAACCATATTTTTATATATTAAATCTTCCTAAGTTAGGGAAGATTTTTAACATAAATTTGTATTTTATGGTTTTTATAATATATTGTTTGGATGAAAAAACGGATGAATTATGGATCATTATTTAACACACGACTCGCCATCTAAGGCTATTTCTAGGTTTGCTTTGCCAATTGTGGTGGGGTCTTTATTTCAACAAATATATACCCTAGTCGATTCAGCTGTGGTTGGTAAATACGTGGGCGAAGCCGCCCTTGCCTCTATTGGGGCAAGTTTTGCCCTAACTACGATTTTTATTTGCATTGGCGTTGGGGGTGGAGCTGGCGCTTCGGTTTTAATTGCAAGATACTTTGGTTCTCGTAATTATAAAAGGATGAAGACTGCGATTTTTACTTCGATTATAGGATTTTTGGTCCTTGCCTTGGCTCTTTCTGCCTTTGGTTTGGTTTTTTCTAAAAATCTCATGGCTCTTCTTCAAACACCTGAGCAAATCCTCGACATGGCGGTCTTGTACCTTAATATTTATTTTTACGGTCTGCCATTCTTGTTTATGTATAACATCATTTCTGCCCTATACCAAGCTCTTGGAGAATCAAAGATTCCCTTGTATTTTTTGATTTTCTCTTCGGTTTTGAACGTCATTTTGGATGTGTATTTCGTGAGAGATTTGGGTTTTGGCTTAGCTGGAGCTGCCTATGCGACCCTACTTGCTCAGAGCCTTTCGGCTGTACTTTCATTTTTTGTTTTTATTAGGAAAATAAAGACAATCAAGACAGAAAATACTAAAATTTTTGATAAAAAAGAATTGGGTCTAGTTTCAAAACTCGCCATCCCTTCAATTGTCCAACAATCCACTATTACCATTGGCCAACTTTTGGTCCAGTCGGTTGTAAATTCCTTTGGGGTAGAAATCTTGGCGGGATTTTCCGCTGCTATGAGGGTGGAAAGTCTGATAATTGTCCCAATTACAAGCCTCGGCAATGCTGTTTCTTCTTATACTTCTCAAAATGTCGGAGCAAGGAAAATGGAGAGGATAGGAAAGGGCCTTAGGGCATCACTTACCATGGTTGGCCTTTATGCTGTTGTAATATTAGGTTTTTTAAGGGTGTATTACTCATCAATAATTGCCTTTTTTATGAATGAAGCTTCTTCAAGCCTTGCCATAGAAACTGGCATTGCCTACTTAAACTTTATTGGATTTTTCTTTATCCTTGTGGGTAGCAAACACTGTGTGGATGGCGTCCTTAGGGGGCTTGGGGATGTGAGAGTTTTTACCTTTGCTAATATTGTTAATTTATTTATCAGGGTGAGCCTATCAATGACCCTTGCCCACAAAATTGGCATAGGTATGGTATGGTACTCAGTGCCTCTTGGATGGCTTTTTAATCTCATTATTTCAACATCGTATTATTTTAGGATTAAAAAGAGATCCTATAAATTAAAAGATTTTTAAAAAGGATATTAGGCGATTTTAATAAAATTTGCAATCAAAAAGCTGGGGGAAAGTCCTCCAGCTTTTGCTTTTCTTAGATTAATTCTTTAACTTTTTCTAGGGCAGCGTCAAAGTTTACTTCGTTGGTTACTTCTGGAACGTATTCAACATAAGCAATTTGACCTGCTTTATCAACTATAACAACACCCCTAGCTAATAATTTTAATTCATCGATTAAGAATCCGTATTTTTCACCAAATTCTCTTTCTTTGTAGTCAGAAACCATTTCTAGGTTTGCTATATCTTCGTTAGAGCAAAATCTAGCTTGGGCAAATGGTAGGTCTTCTGTGATTGTAACTATAACAACATCATCAGAAAGCTCTAGGGCATCGTGGTTAAATTTCTTAGCTTGGATAGCACAAACGCTAGTATCAAGAGATGGAGCTACTGAATAAACAACAACCTTACCCTTTAAATCTTCTGAATTAAATTCAGAAAGGTCATTTTTTGTAGCCTTAAAAGCTGGAGCCTTTTGACCAGCTTCAACTTGGTTTCCTAAAAGAGTCATTTTATTTCCTGCAAATGTAATATTCATTTTTTCCCCCTAATTATTTGTAAATTTGCTTATAATTTCATAGCATTATAATTATACCCAAAAAAACTTAATATATATAATTTTTGCGAAAATTTTTAATAAAATCCTTGTTAATATAGGGAGGACTCTTACAAATTTTCTAACTTTAGGGAAAAGTTAGAATTTTTTTCACAAACAAGGATAAATCTTTATAGAAATAGGTATTTTACTTGACAAGTGGTAGCAAAGCGTGTAAGATAGTTAAGGATTGGCAGGAATTGCCAATTTATTAAATTTTAAAGAATAGGAGGTGCATTATGCCAACAATTAATCAACTTGTTAGAAAAGGTAGAAAGAGCGAAAAATCTAAATCAGATACACCAGCTTTAGGTTATAACTACAATACTCTTAAGAGTAGAATAACTCCTAACCAATCACCACAAAAACGTGGGGTTTGTACATCAGTTAGAACAGTTACACCTAAAAAGCCAAACTCAGCTTTAAGAAAGATTGCCAGAGTTAGACTTACAAATGGTGCTGAAGTGCTTTCATACATTCCAGGTATTGGACACAACCTTCAAGAACACAGTGTTGTACTAATTAGAGGTGGTAGGGTAAAGGACCTTCCAGGTGTTAGATACCATATCATCAGAGGTACACTAGATACAGCAGGTGTTGACGGAAGAAAACAAGGTAGATCTAAATACGGAGCAAAAAGAGGCTAGTAATTAGTTGAAAATAAGTGCATAATGTGCCTATTTATATAAAAGGTATATGTGCACACTTAACGGCTAAAACCGAGTACTCAAGATATTACACATAAGTGGTAAAGGAGGGAAGAAAAGTGTCAAGAAAAGGACATATACCAAAAAGAGAGGTAATGCCTGATGCTAAGTATAACGATAGAGTGGTAACAAAGCTTATCAACAACGTTATGCTAGATGGCAAAAAAGGCCTTGCTACAAAAATAGTTTATGAAGCTTTTGATATAGTACAAGAGACCAAAGGCGAAGACGCTATAGAAGTTTTCCACCAAGCGATGGAAAATATTATGCCAACTCTAGAAGTTAAGGCAAGAAGAATCGGTGGTGCAAACTACCAAGTACCAATGGAAGTTAGACCAGAAAGAAGACAAACACTAGCCCTTAGATGGTTAGTAAATTTCGCTCGTCTTAGAGGCGAAAAAACTATGGTTGAAAGACTTTCTAAAGAAATTATCGATGCATCTAACAATGCGGGTGCCGCAGTAAGAAGAAAAGAAGAGATGCATAGGGCAGCAGAAGCTAACAAGGCTTTCGCGCACTTTAGATATTAGTTAGGGGGATAGATGCCTAGACAGGTTGCACTTAAAGATACCAGAAATATAGGAATTATGGCCCACATAGACGCAGGTAAAACTACCTGTACAGAAAGAATCCTATACTACACTGGTAAAATTTATAAAATCGGAGATACCCACGATGGAACAGCAGTAATGGATTCCATGGAACAAGAAAAAGAACGTGGTATCACAATAGGATCTGCTGCAACAACAGCATTTTGGAAAAACCATAGAATTAATATTATCGATACACCAGGCCACGTTGACTTTACTGTAGAGGTAGAAAGATCTCTAAGGGTACTAGACTCAGCAGTAGCCCTATTCGATGCTAAAAGTGGTGTAGAACCACAATCAGAAACTGTTTGGAGACAAGCTGATAAATATAACATCCCAAGAATTTGTTTCATCAACAAAATGGATGCTACAGGTGCAGACTTCTTCATGGCAGTTGATACAATCAAAGATAAACTAAAAGCAAACGCAGTTCCACTTGAAATTCCAATAGGAGCTGAACAAACTTTTGAAGGTGCTGTAGACCTTGTAACAATGCAAGCAGTAACATATTCATCTGAAGACCTTGGAGCACATCCAAAATATTCTGAAATCCCAGCAGACCTAAAAGATTTAGCTGAAGAATACAGAAACAACCTTCTTGAAGAATTATCAGAAGTTGATGATACAATCATGATGAAATACCTAGAAGGTGAAGCAGTAACTGAAGATGAAATCAAAACAGCAATCAGAAAAGCAACTATAGAACAAAAAATATTCCCATGTCTACTAGGTTCTGCCTACAAAAACAAGGGAGTACAACCACTACTAGATGCCATTGTTGACTACATGCCAAGCCCAGTAGATGTACCAGCTATAGACGGTGTTGACCCTAAAGATCCAGATGTTGTTATCGAAAGACACCCTGGAGATGATGAGCCAACAGCAGCCCTAGCATTTAAAGTAGTAACTGACCCATATGTAGGTAAGCTAATCTACGTTAGAATCTACTCAGGTACAATCGAATCTGGTTCATATATCTACAATGCTACAAAAGGCAAGAGAGAAAGAGTTGGACGTATCATGCAAATGCACTCTAATAAGCAAGAAGAAATCCCAATGGGTTATGCAGGGGATATCGTAGCTCTATTAGGTCTTAAAGATACAACCACAGGTGATTCCCTATGTGACCAAGATAATCAAATTATCCTAGAACAAATGGAATTCCCAGATCCAGTAATCTCAGTAGCTATCGAACCAAAAACAAGAGCATCCCAAGATAAGATGATCATCGGTCTTCAAAAACTTGCAGAAGAAGATCCAACCTTCCAAACAAGATCAGATGAAGAAACAGGTCAAACAATTATCTCAGGAATGGGCGAGCTTCACCTTGAAATCATCGTAGACAGACTCTTAAGAGAATTCAAAGTAGAAGCAAACATCGGTAACCCACAAGTAGCTTACAGAGAATCAATTACCAAAGAAGCTGAAGCTCAAGGTAAGTTTGTAAGACAATCAGGTGGTTCTGGACAATACGGTGATGT
>NZ_CAUPFR010000116.1:0-4777 GCF_963510575.1 uncultured Anaerococcus sp.
CCATGGAAGTTGGAGCAGTTGTTGGCGCTGTAAAAGATGGCGATTATAAGAGAGAAGAACTAGTTCCTGGTGATATAGTTGTCATGATTGGCGGTAGAACCGGCCGTGATGGCATCCAAGGTGCATCAGGATCTTCTGTAATCCACAATGACTCATCCTTAACAACAGCATCTAGCCAGGTCCAAAAGGGTAATCCTGTTGAGGAAAGAAAAATCCAAAGACTTTTCAGGAAACCAGAAGTAACAAAGCTTATTAAAAAATCAAACGACTTCGGAGCTGGTGGCGTATCTGTAGCCATAGGTGAGCTTTCTGAAGGTATTGAAATTTTCCTTGATAGGGTCAAAACAAAATATAAGGGACTTAATCCTACAGAAATAGCCATTTCCGAATCCCAAGAAAGAATGGCGGTAGGTATAGATAAAAATGACTATGAGGCCTTTGTAAAAGAGTGTGAAAAAGAAAATCTCGAATACGTCCATGTTGCAAACATAACAGACAGAAATCGTCTTGAAATGTATTACGAAGGTGAAAAAATTGTAGACTTTGGCGCAGAATTTTTGGCAACAGCGGGAGTCAGAAAACATGCTAAGGCAGATTTAGTCGATAAGGTAAGAGAAAATCCATTTGTAGGAAAAGAAGTGATCAAAGAAGCGATTTTAGATGAGCTAAAAGATTTAAACATCACCAACCAAAAGGGATTGGTTTCAATGTTTGACTCATCTGTTGGTGCCCAAACTGTAATGATGCCTTTTGCAGGCAAGGAAAGGATAACTCCTGTCCAAGCCTCAGTTGCAGCCATTCCTACACTTTATTCTACACCAGATACTGCAACCATCCTAGCCTACGGTTTTATCCCAAAAATATCAAAATATTCACCATTTTTATCAAGCATTTACGCAGTTTTAGAATCTGTGGCAAAAGTTTATGCTGTTGGTGGAAATAGAGAGTCCTTGTACTTCTCCTTCCAAGAATATTTTGAAAAACTCCTAGATGACCCAGAAAAATGGGGCAAGGTCACCCAAGCCATGCTAGGTTCAATCATAGCTCAAAGAGAAATCGGCAGACCTTCTATAGGTGGCAAGGACTCCATGTCAGGATCCTTTAATGACCTAAATGTTGTTGAAACTTTGATTTCCTTTGCTTGTACTCCTGTAAAAATCGAAGACGTTATTACTCCAGACCTTAAAAAAGTCGGTAATAAATTATATATAATTGAAATAGAAAAAGACGAAAAAGCTTATCCAAACCTCGCTAAGGCCATGGCAGACTTTGAGAAATTAAATTCTTATATCAAAGATAAGAAAGTCGTATCTGCTTATGTCCAAGACTTTGGATCAGTTACCTCATCTTTAATCAAGATGGCTTTGGGAAATAAATTAGGATTTACTATTGATTATGACAAGGCTCTTGATTTCAATCCATGCTCAATTGTCATAGAAGCTAATCGTGATTTAGACTTTAAGGAAATTGGTAGGGTGAGCGAAGAAATTTCTATAAATGGAATTAAAATCGACCTTGATGAGGCTGAAAAAGCCTATATATCAACCCTTGAAGAAATTTATCCAACCTACTACAACAAAAATGAGGGCAAGGTAGAAAACCTAGTTTCCAAAAAAACTGAAAATGTTTATTACAAGGAAAAAGTTGACGAGGTTAGGGTAGTAATTCCAGTATTTCCTGGAACCAACTCAGAATACGACACTCAAAAGGCTTTTGAAGAGGCGGGCGCTGTTGTAAGTCAAGTTGTCTTTACCAATACAAAATCGGACGACATTGAAAAATCAATCGATGCCTTCGTTAAAGAGATAAAAACATCCCACATCATAGCCTTCCCTGGTGGATTTTCTGCCGGAGATGAGCCAGATGGGTCAGCGAAATTTATAGTAAACATCCTAAAAAATGATAAGGTCAAAGAAGCAATCCATGCCCACCTAGGAGATAAAAAGCTAATCCTAGGCATCTGTAATGGCTTCCAGGCTCTCATCAAATCTGGGCTTTTACCTTATGGAAAGATTTGTGACCTTGACCAAGATGACCTAAGCCTCTTTAGGAATGTTGGCTTTAGGCACATATCAGACACAGCTATCACAAGAGTGGCATCAACTAAGTCACCATGGACCCAAGGTTTTGAAATCGGAGACCTCCATGAATTGGTATTTAGCCACGGAGAAGGAAGATTAGTTGGCAACAAGATTGAAGAATTCAAACATCTTGCAGCCTTCCAATATGTAGACGCCGACGGGGACGCAAGTCTAAACGGCAAGTATAATCCAAATGGATCAGCCCTAGCCATAGAAGGAATGGTAAGTGAAGACGGTCTAATCTTAGGCAAGATGGGCCATTCTGAAAGGTCTTATAAGACTCTTTACAAAACTCAAACCCTAAAGGATAGGCAAGACATATTTAAAAACGGTGTAGAATATTTTACTAGATAAGATTAAAAAAAGGAGTAAGAATGTTTGGAATTTGGAATATAGAAAAGGCCCCAAGTGTTGCCTTTTATGCACTTCACGCTCTTCAACACAGAGGTCAACAGGGTGCAGGAATTGTATCAACAGAAAGAACTAGACTAAGGGGTTATAGGAATGTTGGCCTTTTAGCAGATGTATTTAAAGACAATGGAAAATTAGAAAAAATAGATGGTTCTGCCGCCTTGGGTGCCCTTTGGTACTCAAGTGGAAATTCTACAAACGTTCAAAATATTGAGCCACTCTTATATAAATTTAACGATGGCCACCTTGGTATTGCCATGAATGGTAATTTGAATAATGCCAAATGGCTAAGGGCAGAGCTTGAAGACGAGGGAGCGGTTTTCCACTCAGCAAGCCATGCAGAAATTATTATGCACTTAATTAGGCGTTCTAGAAAAGAAAGTATCGAAGAAAGGTTTAAGGAAGCCTTAAATAAACTAAGAGGTTCATTTTCTGTTATGCTTCTAACTCAAGATGCCCTTTACGGAGCTGTTGACAGACATGCTACAAGGCCACTTGTACTCGGCAAACTTAATGATTCTTATGCTATTGCCTCTGAGTCTTGTGCCCTAAATGTAATTGGAGCTGACTTTTTAAAGGATATTTCAGCAGGGGAAATCATAAAAATTGACGATGCAGGTTATGAGATAGAAAACTTCACACCTGGTTTAAATGTAGCTATCGAATCCATGGAATTTATTTATTTTGCAAGGCCAGACTCAACCATCCTTGGCAAAAACGTCCATATAGTTAGGAAAAATACCGGTAGGGTCTTGGCAAGAGAATATCCTGTGGAGGCTGACATAGTTGTTGGTGTACCAAATTCCTCCCTTTCACTTGCTTCAGGTTATGCAGAAGAAATTGGCCTACCATACGAGATGGGTCTTATCAAAAACCAATACATAGGCAGAACCTTTATCGAGCCTTCCCAACATTTGAGAGATATAGCAGTAAAGATGAAATTATCTGCCCTTTCTGATGTTGTGAGAAATAAGAGGGTAATCCTTCTTGACGATTCAATCGTAAGGGGCACTACATCTAAGAGAATCATTTCCATGCTCAAAAGGGCAGGTGCAAGCGAAGTACACCTAAGGATTGGTTCACCAGAGATTGTATTCCCTTCTTATTCGGGTATAGATATGAAAACTTCTGAGGAATTAATTGCAGCCAACCTTAGCAAAGACGAAGTAAGGGACTTAATCGGGGCTGATAGCTTGGAATTTATTACTGTGGACGGCCTTAAACAAGCAATTGGCTTTGATTTTGATAGTCCAAATAAGGGAATTGCCCTAGATATTTTCACAGGTGACTATGTTGAAGGTCTAGGTAACTATGAGGAAGAATTTAAGGCAGGATTAACAGATATACAAAAACAATATTTAGCAAAGGGGAATAAATGAGCGAGAAATACAAGGCGGCAGGTGTTAGCCTAAATGCCGGCTATGAATCAGTTGAGAGAATAAAAAAACATGTCGAATCCACAAAAAACAAGGGCATGATGGATATGATTGGATCTTTTGGTGGAGCTTTTGACCTTTCTGCCTATGGATTTAAAAATCCAGTTCTTGTAAGCGGAACAGATGGGGTTGGAACCAAACTTAAACTTTGACATGGATAAGCACGATACAATCGGAATTGACGCTGTGGCTATGTGTGTAAATGACATCCTCGCCCAAGGCGCTCTTCCACTTTTCTTTTTAGATTACATTGCCTGTGGCAAAAATGACCCAGCACAAATTGAAGCTATTGTAAAGGGAGTGGCTGATGGTTGTAGGCAGTCGGGTGCTGCTTTAGTAGGCGGAGAAACAGCAGAAATGCCAGGTTTTTATAAGGAAGGCGAGTACGATATAGCGGGTTTTGCTGTTGGTTGTGCAGAAAAAGAAGACTTAATTAATCCAGAAAACACAAAAGCTGGTCAAGCAGTAATTGGCATTCCTTCAACAGGTTTCCACTCAAATGGCTTTTCCCTAATAAGAAAAATCCTAAAGGATGAAAATATAAGTCTTGATGATGACTTTAATGGGGAACCTATTGGCCAAGTTCTTTTAAGACCTACAAAAATTTACGCCAAGGAAGTAAAGACCTTACTTGAAAATGTGAAGGTGGCAGGTATTTCCCACATCACAGGTGGAGGCTTTATAGAAAACCTCCCAAGGGCACTCAAAAAAGGTCTAGGAATGAAAATTTACAGGGATTCCTATGAAGTGCCAGCAATTTTTAAATTTATAGAAGAAAAAGGCAAAATCGACCATGACGAGATGTACCAAGTCTTTAACATGGGGGTTGGCCTTGTTGTAATTGTTGAT
>NZ_CAUPFR010000117.1:0-4744 GCF_963510575.1 uncultured Anaerococcus sp.
ACCTATGGCAATCATGGTTGCTACTGGCAAGTCTGCCGAACTTGGGCTTTTATTTAAAAATGCAGAAAGTCTAGAAAATCTTCATAAAGTAGATGCGATCCTATTAGATAAAACTGGCACTATTACCGAAGGCCGACCTGTGGTCACAGATCTAGTTACAAGAATGGATGAAAAATCATTCTTAGAAATAGCTGCATCATTAGAACACCTATCAGAACACCCTTTATCTGATGCAATAAACACATATGCAAAAGAAAAAAATATTAAATTGCAGACTGTAGATCAGTTTGAATCTATAACAGGTAGAGGAATAAAAGGCATAATAAATAATAATCTTTATTATGCGGGTAATCTAAGACTTATGGAAGAAAAAAATATAAGTCTTAATGATTATGAGACTGAGAATTTAAAGCTATCAAAAGATGGCAAAACATCAATGTATTTTGCAAATGAAAATGAAGTAATAGGAATGATTGCTGCCAAAGATATGGCTAAGGATTCTTCAAAAATAGCAATAGATATCCTAAAAAAGGAAAATTATGAAGTAACTATGGTAACTGGGGATAATGAAATAACTGCAGAAGCCATTAGAAAAAGTTTAAAAATTGATAAAAAATTTGCCGAAGTCCTACCTCAAGACAAGGACAAGGTTGTTAAAACTTTGCAGGCTGAAAATAAAAAAGTAGCTATGGTAGGTGATGGAATTAATGATGCTCCTGCTCTTGCAAGGGCTGATATTGGTATAGCCATAGGCAAGGGCTCTGATATAGCTATAGATTCAGCTGATATTGTCTTAGTAAAAAACAGTCTCCTTGATCTTGTGAAATCAATTGACCTATCAAGGGCAACTATCAAAACTATAAAAGAAAACTTATTCTGGGCCTTCTTTTATAATATCATCCTAATACCCTTAGCTGCAGGACTTCTTTATCCTAAATTTGGACTAACCTTAAATCCAATGTTTGCATCTGTTGCTATGAGCTTTTCTTCAGTCTTTGTATGTTTAAACTCACTTAGACTCAGAAGGTTTAAATCAGATGTAGAAGTTTTCGAAAATAATATAAGCAATAATAAATTAAAGGAGAATAAAATGAGTGAAATTAAAAAAATGATTGTAAATGTTGATGGAATGAGCTGTAACAATTGTGCTAAGCACGTTAAAAATGCCCTTGAAGATATTGATGGCGTTAGTTCTGTTGTAGTAAATTTAGATGACAAAAACGCAGAAATTTCTTATGAAGGAAATATTGACGAGAAAACAATAGAAAATGCAATCACTGAAGCAGGTTATGATTACAAGGGAATAAAATAATTAAATGAAATCTGATAAGAATAAAGCTATCAGAAAACTCAAGACTGTTGGTGGACAAATTGACGGTTTAATCAAAATGATAGAAGAAGATAGGTACTGCATTGATATTTCAAACCAGCTAATGGCCTCTATCTCTATCCTCAAAAACATCAATAAAGAAGTCCTCAGGGGGCATTTAGAACACTGCGTCTACGATAGTCTTAAACAAAAAAACGAAGATGATATCAAAAAGAAAATAGATGAGATAGAAAAAATAATTGATAAACTTAATAAAATCTAAGTTAAAAACTCCTCCAGCCTAGGCTAGAGGAGTTTTTAATTTAAAAATTATAAATATATGACATGAATCCATCATTTTTTTCAAGTATCTTAAATAATAATACACCAATGATTGGGACCATAACGAATTCACTTAACATAAATTGCATTAGAAGAACTAAAAATACTTCATTGCTTGCTAAAATTAGCCAAGTACCAATCGCAGGTACAGATACCATTAAAACAGGGAATATTGATGCAACATAAATATTTTTAGCTTTTTTCATTAACATAAAAGCTATATATGAAGAAAGTGTACCAAAGACAACATCAAATAACATCATTGGACTAAATAAATTTGCAATAGCACAACCTAATACCAGACCTGGTATAAATCTCTTGTTGTAAAAAACTAATAAAACCAATATCTCACTAAATCTAAATTGAATTGGTCCGTAGGATGCTACTGGTAACATAACTGTCAAAACAGCATACAAGGCTGCTACAACTGCAGATTTTACTAAATAATTAGTATCATCTAAACTAAAATACTTTTCTTTCATTTTTTTCTCCTTGATTTTTTTTAGTAATGGGTGCCAAGAAACATTACTCGTATATTATATACTAAAAATAAGAAATTTAAAGTTTTATTTAATTGAAGCAAAATTTATTTCTAGTAAAATGAAACTATGAAAAAGCTATTAATAATACTTATATATCTATTTAGCCTTAGCTCCTGTTCAAAGGGGCCTAATATTGATATCAAAGGCTTTATAGATGAAGAAAGTGTAAAAATAATTGAAGATATAAAATCTCTTGCTAGTGACACCTTTAATAGAAAAAATTTTCTAGACTTCACATATGATATGGGTCCAAAGAAAAAATCTGATGTTAAGGAAGATATAATAAAAAATGTTGAGGAAGCTGCAAAGCAAGATAAAAAAGCTCAATGGGTATATGATAATTTTTATAATCTAGATAATATTGAGGCTTACCTAGTAGGAAATGATACAGATACTATAGAATTTATCTACAATAAAAACCACAATTTTACAGATTTTAATTTCTATAAGGGTGAATCTGTAAAGCTAAAGAGAAAAACACCATACTACCTTCAATGGGATAATAGGTGGGCATATGATACTCTCTACCCTACTAATATCGGAATTTCTGGATGTGGCCCAACTTCTCTAGCGATGATTATTTCAAGGATGACAAATAAACCAATATATCCAAATGAAATGGCCCAAAAAGCGACTAAATTCATGAACAATGGTGGAATGGATTGGGCTTTTATAACCCACATAGCCAAAGAATATCATATCGAAGTGGAAGATATAAGTCTAGATAAGGATAAAATGATACAAGCATTAGAAAATGGCCCCCTACTTATTTCTGTTGGAAGAGGTTATTTCACTCTTTTCGGCCATCTTTTAGTAATTGATTCTTACCAAAATGGAAAATTTATTATTAATGATCCTAATAGCGTAAAAAATTCGATTATAGAATGGGATTATAATGACATTTCTGACCAAATTTTAAAAATTTGGAAATTTTCTAAATAAATACTTGACATAAACTATAAGTGGTGTTACAATATAAAGGTAGTCGAGAGGCGATATGCACCATTAGCTCAGCTGGTAGAGCACCTGACTCTTAATCAGGGCGTCCAGGGTTCGAATCCCTGATGGTGCACCATTATATGAACTATTTATAGTGAAGATTTGAAGGCAGTAGCCTTCTTTTTTTGCAAGTAATTTCTTTTTTTAATAAAATAAGTAAGATTTTTCATTTAATTATAATTTATTTTTCACTTTATTTAAAAAATATTGATTTTTCAATAATTTTTGCCCATCAAATTTTTTTTACAAATTTACTTTACTTTTTGATTTTTCCCGTATAATATAATAAAGTTTGAGATTCAAGGAGGAATTAATGAAATTAAAAACAAAAGATCTCACAACTATTGGTATTCTAGGCGCTATTGTAATTATGCTGGGTTTAACCCCGCTGGGATTTATTCCCCTAGGCGTACTTACAATAACTAGCCTACATATACCTGTTATTATTGCCGGAATTATCGAAGGGCCTATTGTTGGAGGATTTGTTGGACTTATATTTGGATTTTTCTCAATATTCAATGCTATGACTAGACCAGGTCCAATTTCTTTCGTATTTTTCAACCCACTTATTTCTATTATGCCAAGAATTTTAATAGGTGTGGTAACTGGTCTTGTTTATAAGAGCCTAAAGGATAAGGATAACAATAAACTTCGCTTATTTATGAATGTGTTTTGGAGCATAATTGTAATTGTCCTAGGATATGTAACTGTCAAATCATTTATGACAAATGTTGCTTTAGTAAATAAAATATTTTCTATAATATTTTTACTTATTGCTTGTGTTATGCTTTATCTATCTGTAAAAAATAAAAAAGCAAATTTTGCCATAGCCGTAAGCTCCTTTATGGGAACACTAACAAATTCAGGATTAGTTCTTGGATTAATTTACCTAATCTACGCACAAAAATATGCATCAGCCATAGGTATTAGTCCAGATCTTGCAGCAAAAACAATTTTTTCTGCATTTATAACAAACGCTATACCTGAGGCGATAGTTGCAATCCTTGTTGCAAGCGCCGTTGTAACATCTTTTGGAAAAAGAAGAAAATAATTTAAAAATGCACTCTAGCTCTAAGCCTGAGTGCATTTTTTTTATTTCTGTTGTATCATTTTATTGGCTAAGTCTAAAAATCTTAGGGCAAGATAATAATCATCTCCCATAAGGTCGTAGATAGCATCTTCTGTTAAGATTCCCTGATTAATTGATGGATCAATTTTACCATCATTAGAATCGTCATAATCTTTTTGAAATTGATCGCTGTAGTAATATTCTACAAGCTTATCAAAATCTTTCCTGTTATTTTCTAATCTATCTAAAATCTCATTAACCTTTACTAAAAGTTCCTTATAATTTTCATAGGTCTCAGTGTGTTTGATTAAGTAATTGTAATCCATTTTATTCCTCTCTTAAGCTTTTTATTATAGAATCAAGTTGATTTTTAATGGCAGGCACCTTATTTGGGTCTCCTCCATTACAAGCTACTATGATAATACCCTCTTTTTTTAAAAAGATAAGGTATTGTCCCCCAGCTCCTGAAGCATAAGTTACACC
>NZ_CAUPFR010000118.1:0-4712 GCF_963510575.1 uncultured Anaerococcus sp.
TCGGTAATTAGGTTATAAAATTGAAAAACAAAAGCTAACTTATTTCTCCTGTAGGTTTCTAAATCTTTTTTACTCATGCTGGCAAGGATTTCCTCGCCAACAAAAATTTGGCCTGAGTCAATTGTTTCAATACCACCTATTATATTAAGGAGGGTCGACTTGCCAGACCCAGATGGTCCTAAAATACAGATAATTTTCCCGTCTTCTATTTCAAGGTCAATATTTTTTAAAACCTCAATTTTAGCCTGACCTTGACCGTAACTTTTGCACAGATTTTTAATTTTTATCATAAGGCCTCCTTATAACACTGATAATCCTTATCATAATTATAGCACTGTTGAAAAATCTCTACAATGTAAAAAGGCAATTTATTTTAATAATTTGGCAGGATTTTTATTAAGATATTATAAAATTTTATTAAAATACCTTGAAATAAGCCGAAATTGAAGATAAAATAAATATGATTTTTATTTCATTAGCCTTATGAATCGTTAACAGATTAAATAGAAATATGAAATAGGATATAAAATATTTATAAAATATGTGAGGTTTTTATAGATGAATAAAAAATTCATAAAATATTTTCTAGTGCCTGGAGCTTTGGGTTTGACCCTGGTATGGCATGTACAAAGCTCTTATGCTTCTGAAAATAATGGCCAAACCCAAGCCACTATTTCTGAGCCTAGTCAAAATCAAGTAGGAGAAAATAGCAAAAATAATCAAGCTGCCCCTGCCAGCAACACAGTTTTAACAAATAATCCTACATCAACCACTGAAGATAAAAATAAGTCTGGTGAGCAGAATGATACCAATAAAGGAAACGATACCAATCAAAAAACAGAACCTGGTCAAACTTCCCAAGCTAAGGATCCTAAAAAAGAAAATAAGGATAAAAAGCTAGTAATAAAAGAATTGCCAAATGAGGATGAAAACCACAACAAAAATTACCAAGACCATCCTATCAAAAATGAAAGTACGGATAAGTACGAGTTTAAAAAGGGAGAAGAATTAAGCAAAGAAGAAATTGACAAAGAATTTGCCAAATACAAGGAAAATGCTTCCCAATTTTCAAAAATTCAAGAATGGATTCCAAAGCTTAAGGAAATAAACCATCTTGGCTTACAAGATGGTGAAAAATCCAATTTTTATAAGACAGAAGTAGGTGGGAAGACATTTTTATCTACCAAGGGATTTAAGTTTTATAAGAGTAGTAGAACTAAAGAGCTTTTTGCAGAAGATCTAGCAGACCATAAACTCTACAGACTCAGCGATAATTATGATAATAGTGAAAGTCCAGTGGTAGAAAATATAATTGGGTCTGGTTCTGATTATATAAAAAATTATCAGTCAGATCAAACAAATATTTTATATAATTCAACCCAATACAGGGGTGGAGATAAGACGGTAAAAGTCAGTGGGTCTTATGCAAAGAAAATAGCAAATCCAGACGGCAGCGTTTCTTATGAATATTATGAAGGAGATGAGGCTAAAAAGAAAGAAGACCTTGAAAAGGTAAAAAAGATTCTTAATGAAAATTCTAGCGCTTTGTTGGAGCAATTAGGAGCAAAACACTTTGATAAGCTTGTGGATAGGGCCTATCAAGCAGCCCTTGTTAATTCATATCTAGTTAAAAATAATAAAGATATGACTGAGGAAGATAGGAAAAATATTGTAGAATATGTCTATCGTTTTGGCCTAAATTATAAAAGCGATGAGTCTTTGATATCTAAATCTGAAAACAATGGTTATGTGGACGTATCTCCTATAGGCTATGCAGAAAAAACTGACAAAGGTACCTATAAGTACAAGTACCAGCTTAGTTTTAATTCCATAACATCAAATGACAAATATTCTTCAACCCGTCTTGATATTTATGCCCCTACCATGGCAAAAAATCTCAAGTTCACCTTAACAAGCCTTCAAGAATATGAGAAGAAGGATGATGGCACATATATCTATAAGAATAAAAATGTTGATGTTGAATTAAAGATTGCCAATACAAAAGATCCTGAATTAAGGAAGCTTTTAGATAAAGATGCTAAAACTATAAAAGAACCTGAAAAAAAACCTCAGGAAGGATGGTGTCCACCATTTATACCAGGCTGTGAGGGTAATCCTGAAACTCAACCAACGGAAGTAGAACCCAATCCAGATTTTATAGAAGAAAGCGTCTGGAACAATGAAGAATACAAGCATAAGGAAAATACTTTTTCTATCCCTTATTTTAATGACTTGAATAATAGAAAAGTCCTAGAAAATAAGCTCATTGAATTTGATAGCAATGTAGAATTTGATAGGGATATAGCCACCATAAATGAAGAAAAATATGCACCAGATTATGATAGGACCAAAGATAAGGATATATTTAAGCCTGAGGTCCACTACAGACACTTTAGGCTTGTCAACCCTCAAAAGGGAGGACCGATAACCCTAGAAGTTGAATTTGAAATTGACCAAGCCCAGGTAGCAAAATCTCCAAATATGCCTTTGGGAGCTAGGATTTTAAATGGCTTATCAAATACAAACCCAACTGCTTTCAACTATGAAAATACAAGTACTAATCCAGATAGATCTTCCAATAGACCTGGTTATGACATAAGTGATAGTATATCATATTTTAATTATTATGGACCTCACTATGAAAAAGGGGATGAAATAAAAAAATCTATAATAAATACCTTTAGAAAAATTAAATCAGATGATTATTCGACAATCTTCAACCATCCTGAATTGATAAAGCCAGGTGCCTTTGATATTAACGGTCTTTATGCCAATGCAGGTGGGGCACCAAGTGAATACACAGGTGATAGGAACAAGATTGGCCTAAAGGTTGGCAAAAACTATTATGACTTTGGTGAATTTGCAGAAAATCAGATACTAAAGATGTATGATCCATTAACCGGTAAAACTATAGATATAAACATGAGGACCAATGGGGCAAGTTCTTCTGATGTAGGAGTACAGATAGCCAATGGTTATGGCCGTTATGGTGACTATAGGGTAAACACCAGGATTAATGAAGATAAGTTCATAGATAAATTGATGGCCATTAAAGACTTAAAGCTAGAAAAGTCAGCAAATAAACTCCACGAAGACAGAGGAGTTTATGTAGATCGTTTTAATGATGAGAATGGTGAGATTTCGCAAGAAAAACTAAAAGAATATGGATTAATAGAAGGCCAAAAAGGCCCTGGTAATGGAGCTAAAAATTTATTATCTGATAATGTTAATTTCGGGCCAGTAGGCATGGGTATGGGTTCTTCAGGACGCTCTAATGTTTCGAAATCCCATGGTGGTGTAGATGTTACCCCTATAGGTAAAGTTAAGCAAAACAAGGATGGAAGCTGGAGGTATGAATACCAGGTTAGTCTAAAGGGAGCTAACCAATCTGATCATGGAAGTTCAGCTGCTTATTATAACATAGTGATGCCAAAAAATGTAAAAAATGTTGAGTTTACGCTAATAGGTAATACTGAAAATGACATTGACAGGCCTAGTATGATACGCGAGTATGAAAATTACGAGAAATTTTTAAATGAAAATGAGAAGGCAATCATAAATAAGGTCAAAGAAGATTTAAGAGCCAAGGGTTTACCTGATGACCTAGATAAGGGTACAGCGTCTGATATATTACAATATTTTGCAGAATTTAAGGCTATCGAGAAAAACCAAAAACTAGGTATCGAAGAATGGAGCCTGGGCGATGGTGAAGGTAAATTTATCTCAAGCATTGATGAATTAACTAAAAAGTACAATAAGGATAAAGAACGTCTAGAATTTTTGGATGAAGAAGTCTATAAGAAATCATCTATAACAAAAGAAGCTAGCATTCAAAAATTGACAGATGAGTATAATCGTGCTTTAAATGATATAGAAAATCAAAAAAAATCTGGAAAGAATTTCATAACCGAAGCAGATAGACCAGCTTACTTAGAAAACGGCAATTTAGACCGATTAAAGAAGAACTTTATTTTTAGTGATTATAAGGGTGTTGACTTTAGTAAATTGTTAGACAGCTATTATAGTTATATTAATGAGTTAAAAGATAAGGAAGTTAGCGACCTAGACAATAAGTTTGCTGATCATGAAAGCTCTGATTATAAGAATAAAAAAGATGAAATTACTCTCAAGTATGATAAGATATATGCTCAATATCAGGTTTCTAAACACAGTTGGTTTGGGGCTGGCAATATCTACGATGAGAATACCATGGGTGATTATACTGATATCATGGGAGAAAAAGCTAATTTCATCGTTAAAAGAGGCTTTACAAATGGATTTTCAGGTATAAATGGCAAGGCCAATATTGCAAATCTAAATGTTTATACTCTCAGCGGTAAAGAAAATTCTGGAGTCATAGGTCTAAGAGTGACCTTTGATGTAGATGATGAAATAGTACGTAAATCACCATTTATGCCTTTAGATGTGAGAAATGCTTGGAAAACTTGGCCAGAACAGCCAGGTATAAATAGAGAGGATCCTAACAATGATTATATGTTAAATAACAATGAATTGGCAGACAGGTATGTAAATAAAAGCACAGGAGAAGCAATATCTCAAGCTCTTTACAATAAGCTAAGTGATAGTCAAAAGCAGGCCTACTATCCAACAAACTACTATTTTGTAGAGCATCCAGAATTAATCAAGAAGGAAATGTTTGATATAAATGGCCTTCACACAGAGCCAAGTAACAATGTTACAGGCTATACTGG
>NZ_CAUPFR010000119.1:0-4710 GCF_963510575.1 uncultured Anaerococcus sp.
TTTTTATTAACCTATCATCATTTTTATTAGTCATCTAAATTAGCTCTTTTATCTGCTGGTAACTCTTGTCTAAGGCGTGATTATCAGCAAGTTCGCAAGCTTTCTCCCCCATATTTTTAATTTTTTGCTCGTCTTTTATTATACTCATAATTTGAGTCTTTAGGTAGGATGATGTTAAATCTTTTTCTAGGATCATTAGACTTGCACCATGATCTACATAGGTACGAGCATTATATTCTTGGTGGTTTTCTGTAGTATAAGCCTTTGGAATCAAGATAGAAGGTCTACCAACTGAGGAAATTTCAGCAAGACTCATAGCCCCACTTGAAGCAATAACTAAATCTGATACTGCATAAAACAAGTCGATATTATCTATATATTTAAAAGCCTTGATATATTTTGATTTTTCGCATTTTTCTAAAAAGTCATCATAAAACCTGTTTCCTGTTTGGTGGAGGAGGAAAAATTCTCCATTCATATCCTTACTCATTTCTATGACTGCCTTATTTAAAGCAAAGGACCCATTTGACCCACCAAAGGAAAACACAACTGGGATGGATTTGTCAATCCCAAGTTTTTTTAAGTCTTCATCTGTATATGAAAGAGAAAAATTATTCCTAACAGGATTACCTGTAACAACGATGTTGGCTTGGTTTTTGAAGTGCTTAGCAGCTTCTTTGTAGGAAATCAAAACCCTATCTACTTTTTTTGATAAAAACTTAGAGGCCATACCTGGGTAGGAGTTTGATTCATGGACTATAGAAGGAATTTTTGCCTTAGAGGCCTGGTATAGGATTGGAGCACAAACATAGCCTCCTGTCCCTATTACAAGGTCCGGCTTAAAATTTTTGATAATTTCTTTTGCTTCTTTAAATCCTTTTAGATTTTTAAAAATAGCCTTAAATAGTCTTTTATTTATTTTTCTAGGAAGGCCCATAGCATCAATTGCTTTAAATTCGTAACCGTTTTTTTGGGCAATCTTCTCTTCTGGACCACCCTTTATGCCAACATAAATTATGTCAGCATCAGGATTTTCTTCCCTGATTTTTTGTCCAATGGCGATAGCTGGGTAAATATGTCCACCTGTGCCACCACCTGAAAGTATTACTCGCATTTTTCTTCCAATCTATTTACAAGTTTTTTAAACTCATCTCCCCTTGCCTCATAGGACTTATACATATCCCAAGAAGCACTGGCCGGAGAAAGTAAAACCACATCTCCCTTTTCAGCTTTTTCGTAGGCTGTGTT
Organism: uncultured Anaerococcus sp.; assembly: GCF_963510575.1. GTDB lineage: Bacteria > Bacillota > Clostridia > Tissierellales > Peptoniphilaceae > Anaerococcus. The sequence goes on from NZ_CAUPFR010000119.1 coordinate 1,249, forward strand.
TATAGCTTCATTCATATCTTCTACCAAAATATATTTAATACCATACTTTTCGCACAAGACTTTTAATTTCTCCTTGGTAGCGCCCATCAAAACCATAATCTTGCCATTTTCCTTAAAGGCCTTTACATAATCTGTGTAGTCAATGTGTTTATCATAGCCACCTGCTATTATAAGTATAGGTCTGTCAAAACTTTCAATTGCCTTTACAGAGCTATCTACATTTGTTCCCTTAGAATCGTTGTAAAAGTCAATTCCAGAAAGGGTCCTTACATACTCAAGCCTGTGAGAAATTGATTTGAAAGTTTTTATAGCCTTTAATATTTCTGGTAAATCTAGACCATATAAATAAGTAAGTAATATTGCAGCCATGACATTTTCATAGTTGTGACGACCTATTACGGAAAGCTCCCTTACATCAAGGATTTCAGCTATAGTGCATCCGCCATTTACTAAACATATCATATTTCCATCTAGGAAAAGCCCCTTAGCTACCATATTCTGGCTTGAAAATTCATATACTTGAGCCTTAAAGTCTTTAATATGCTTTTGACTAATTTCATCTTCGTGATTTATAACCAAAAAATCGTCTTTATCTTGATTTTTAGCTAATTTTAACTTACTATCGATATAATCATCAAAACTTCCATGCCAATCTATGTGGTCCTCTTTGATATTTAAAATCGCACCGATATGAGGTTTGTAAGTAGATGTATCGTGAAGTTGGAAGGAAGAAAGTTCTTCTACAAAAACTCCTTTTTTATCATACATCTGCCACAAAATCCCCTCGCCAATATTTCCTACAGCGTAGGCAGGATGGCCACATTCATTTAAAATATGAGCAACCATGGAGGTTGTAGATGTCTTGCCATTTGTGCCTGTAATTGCAATTTTTTCTGCATCTGGAAATAATCTTTGACTTACTTCTATATCAGAAATTATCTCGTTATCTTTTTCTAAAATTTTTACAAGTTCATCACTTGGCTTAATACCAGGAGACTTTAAAATAAAGTCATATTTACCAAATTTTTCATCAGAAATAGGGCTATACTTATAGCCCTCAAGTTCATCTACATATTTTTTATTTTTATCATAGGTGTAAACTTCATAACCAAGCTTATCCAAAGCTTTTACTGAAGAAACACCTGTTACACCGAGTCCATAAACTAAAACTTTTTTCATAGTATTGCCACCAAACTTATTAGACATAGGATTGTCGATAAAATCATAAATCCTACTACAATTTTTTGCTCCTTATAACCCTTTAATTCGAAATGATGGTGGATAGGTGTCATAAGAAATACTCTTTTCTTGTTCCTATACCTATAAGAAATTACCTGGATAATAACAGATAAGGTCTCCATCACATAAACTCCACCAAATATTACTAGATATATTGGAATTTTTAGGTTAATGGCAAGGGCCACTACAGCTCCACCAATCGCCATTGATCCTGTATCCCCCATAAAAACGCTGGCTGGGTTTGAATTATAAATCAAAAATCCAAGTATTGCTCCAAGCATAATTACAGCAAAGATTTTGTTTGTACCTGTCTTCGCAATGATTGCTAGACATATAAAAACAGGAAGAGACACACTTACCAAAAGTCCATCTAGACCGTCAGTAAGGTTTGTGGCGTTTGTACAACCTACTATGATAAATATCATAATAGGGATACCAAGTACGGATACTGGTAAATAGTAAGATGTAAATGGTATTAATAATTTAGTTATAGAATCTTTGTCATTAACATAAGCAAGGATTGTTATTAATATCGCAAGTACAAATTGCAAGACTAATTTTTGCTTAGGTTTAAGTCCTTCTGACTGGTGGAGAACAAGTTTTCTAAAGTCATCAATAAAACCAATACCACCAAATCCCAACATAGAAACAATTAAAATCAAGGTCTCCAAATTTTTTGGAAGGATAATCACACTCATTAAAAGAGCAACGATTATAAAAATGACCCCTCCCATTGTTGGAGTACCTTCCTTAGCCATATGGCTTTGAGGTCCTACTTTTCTAATATTTTGTCCAATTTTTTTCTTTTTAAGCATTGGATTTATGACTTTACAAAGGCCCATACTCAAAAAAAAGCAAATAATAGTTATTAAATAAATATTGTCCATAATAAATCCTATCGGCAGTTAATTATTATTATCTTTCTTATAAACCATACCCAAATCTTCGATAGCATATCTTTGTATCCTATTTAGGTCAATGGCTTCGTCAAGATTACTTTGTAGCCTGTCTCTTTGGAGCTCGTAGCTTACAATTTCTGCCTGTAATCTATTATACTCAAACCTATCATTTGACAAGTTAATTCTTTTAATTATTAGAAATGTTGCCATAGCTGCAATTATAGAAAAACTTAAGAAAGAAATAGCGTATTTTAGGTGCCTATCTTTTTTCCTAATCCTCTCTATTTGGTGTGACCTAGTTAGCTTTGGTCTTTCTTTGACTTTTAGCCTGACACGATTTTTATTATTATTTTTTACTTGTCTTTTTTCGAAACGTTCAGCCATATCATATCCTTTGACACACTCTTAATTTTGCAGGTTTAGACCTAGAATTTTCTTTTAATTCATCGGCCTTTGCTGTTATCGGTTTTCTTGTAATAATTTTTACCTTAGCCACATGGTTGCATACACAAACAGGAATTTCCGGTGGGCATATACAGCCTGTTGCTAAATCCTTAAATTTATTTTTAACTATCCTATCTTCTAAAGAATGGAAAGTAATTATCGCTAATCTGCCATCTTTATCAATAAAATCTATTATCGTATCTATTGCCTTACTTAGGACATCAAGCTCTCTGTTTACTTCTATACGGAGGGCTTGAAACACTCTCTTTTCAGGATGAACTTCCGTAAATCTCGCAGATTTCATAACAATATTTCGGAGTTTGAAAGTGGTATTAATTCTTTCGGTTGCGCGAGCTTTGACAATATTTTTGGCTATGGCTTTGGAAAATCTTTCCTCACCATAATCAAAAAATATCCTAGTAAGCTCATCCTGAGAGTATTCATTGACAATTTTTTCTGCTGTTAACTCATTTTGCCTGTCCATTCTCATATCAAGTGGTCCATCGTGCATATAGGAAAATCCACGTTCTGGATTATCTATTTGATATGAGCTGACGCCAATGTCCATTAGAGCCCCATCAATTTTATTAAAACCGGCTTCACTTAAAACCTTGCCTATGTTTTCAAAGTTGGTGTTAAAAAACACTTTATTATCATAGTCCTTGAGGTTTTCTGAAGCAGCTTCAATGGCAGCTTTGTCTTGGTCTATGCCTATCAAAAGTCCCTTTGGCGAGAGTTTTTCTAAAATCATTTTAGAATGGCCTCCCTTGCCCAAGGTCAAATCAGCATAAATGCCGTCGGGTTTTATATTTAAATTTTCTATACATTCCCTATAGAGAACTGGTGTATGTTCAAATTTCATATTATTCATCCATTATAT
>NZ_CAUPFR010000120.1:0-4641 GCF_963510575.1 uncultured Anaerococcus sp.
GCTATTGTCTGTTCACCATTTCTTGTATAATTTAATAAAGTCACCTTTAAACTTGTTTCTGCCATAAGCTCCTCCTAATCTTTTTAGCATTATACCTTTAATTGTTAGCTTTTTTTAATAATTTTTTATAAGTATTATCAATTAAAATGGCTCCCAGAGGTGCAGTAATTACGATACCGAGAACTGCAATTGATAAAATTGCCATTCCTGAACTTATTCCATTTGCAAGAGCAACCGAACCTATAGCAGCTTGAACAGTAGCCTTTGGTGTATAGGCAAGGATGGTAAAAGTTTTTTCTTTTTTATCAAGCTTACTGCCTGAAATCGAAATAAACACCCCAATAGATCTAATAAGGAGTCCTAAAAATATCAAAAGTACACCGACAAGGCCAATAGCTGTCATATATTTAATATCAACTTCTGCTCCTACTAATACAAAGAGTAAAATTTCCGCAAATATCCATAATTTTGCAAATTTTTCTGAAAGTCTTTCTACAACTTCTTCTTTAGCTTTAATTTTGTAGGACGAAGCCATGGCTATTACTGCGAGAATACCTGATATAGGAACAATATTTTTTATAAGGCCTTCAAAACTAACAAGTAAAAATGAAATGGCCAAAATAATAATAACCTTAGTTGAATTTCTTATATGGGATCCATTTTTATATTGTCTCTCAAAAAACAAATACAACAAGTATCCAACAATAATTCCCAATCCTATTCCTAAAACTATTGAAATCGGAACTTTAAATAGTGATTTGAAAGAAAATTCACCCCCCTTGGCCATAGACAAGAAAGATGAAAATAAAACTAAGACAAAAACATCATCACAAGATGCCCCTGCTAGAATCATTTGTGGTATAGACTGGTCTTTTCCATAGCCTTCGTCAATCAATTTTACCATCCTAGGCACAACTATAGCTGGAGATACAGCTCCCATTACAGCTCCCATTAAAAGTCCGTCAACTAAATTTAGTCCTAAAAGTTTTGGAACAAAAATCGCATAAGCCAAAATTTCAAAACTCGCTGGTAAAAATGATAACAAAACAGCAGAACGTCCCACTTTTTTTAGGTCCCCTATATCAAGGCTGAGCCCTGCCTTTAATAAAATTACAATTAAGGCAATTGTCCTGAGGTCTGCAGAAATATTTAGGATATTTTTATCAAGTAAGTTTAAGACTTGAGGTCCGAGAATAATTCCTGTTAAGAGCATACCAATTATCCTGGGCAATTTTAACCTATCAAAAATTTTGGCAAAAATCATACCCACAATCAAAATAAGTCCGAGTGATAAAATCATAACGCCTCCTTTCCAAATAAAAAAGCTGACAGCCCTACAAAAGTGTAGAAGTCATCAGCAAACGCGTTTTAGATTATAATTATCAAGGGAGTACTTCATTCCCTAAAATTATTATATCCAGTTCTCTCTCAAAATCAAATTTAATTGATAAGTTCAAAAGATTTTCCTAAATTAGTTGATTTATATTGTTTTTCATTGCCATTAATATCTTTGCAAACAAGTAAAATAGACCCATTTTCATCTATAGTTCCAGACATATCTGGGCTAGTATCAGGGATTTCCGAAATAAAATTTAACTTTCCATCCTTAATCTCAACAAAAAACCACCTAGATCTAGCTCCTGCCCTATCAATTTCTACAAGTCCATAAGATGAATTTGGGATTTCTTTAACATCTTCGCGTTTAAAGTTATTTAAGATTTCAGAATTGCTTAGGTTTTCTCTTTGCTCTTTATCTTCTTGATTATTGTTAATTTTTACAATTTCCTTATCCTTGTTCAAATAAAATTTAAGTTGGTCTCTCGCTTCTTTGTTTGTTACTTTACTTAAGTTTGTAAAAGTCTTTTCACTATCTTCAAAAGTCATCTTATCCATTGTTATAAGGGCTTTCCTATAAACAACATAATCAACATCAACCCAGCCTACATTTAAGAGATAATATTTTTCCCCGTCATAAGTAAAAGGAATACTATCCTTAAAAGCAAAAATACTCATAATCAAGACAACGTATCCCGCCAAAATACCAAGGCCTATCATAAGAAGAGTTGACAATAGTTTTAAATAAAAATTAATATTAAGATCTGTAAATTTACTAATAAAGAAAATATTATAAGCAAAAAATACAAATATAGATATGCCCAAAAAAATATTATTAAATAGTGGGATAAATTCTATTTTTGCACACAATATAAAGCACAAAAATAACAAAGGAAAAGATCCTATATATAAAATAAAATATAAAAATTGTTTTTTACTCATCATTTTTAGCATATTATTAATCATTGTCCTATAATTTACTTATCTTTTTTTCCAGAAACCACAAACCTGCACTTCGGAAAATTAGAACAACCTAAAAACTTTCCGTATTTTCCTTCCCTCTCAATAAGTTTACCTCCACATTTAGGACAGATTCCCTCTTCTATTTTCTTTTCATTTTCTTTCTTAATCTTATTTATATCCATTACATGAGAAAAATCTGTTTGATAAGACTTATTTGACTTTATAATTCCTACAATCTTCTCCAAATCATCTTCGCTATGAACTTCTTCTGTTGACAAAGACTCAATTAGCTTGCCAACTTGTGAAATTTTACAAAGCTTTGCATCCTTAACCTCAACATCTTTAAGATTTGCTTCTGGAGAAAATGCAATGATAGAAAAATATTTCATATTTGGATAGACCTCTTCTAAAAGAGCCTCGAGTGCTTTAATATGACCATAATTTTGTAAAATCGGATTCATAAATTCATATTTTTTACTACCTAAATATTGTGTCCAATTGCGCGAATATTCTTTGCCATAAATCTTGCCCTTATAAGCCTTAGTTTCTACAACAAAAATTCCATATTTCGAAACAACCAAGTGATCAATCTGGCTTGTCTTTGTGTGATTAGATGGGGTATCAATCTTTATATCATTTAAAACCCTATACTTATCCTTATCTAACTTATTTAAAAATTTCGCAGAAACCATCTCACCTATTTTCCCCTTAAATTGTGATCTAAATACTGTCACCAATAAAATACAGAAAACACCTATAACAATTGATATTGTATCAAACATAATCTCCCCTATTTAAAACTTAAATATAATAACTTTTACCTAAATTTATCTAATCTTATAATATGGTCATCATTTTAGAGAAACAAAATTTTTGGCAAATCAGAAGTCAATACATCCACCACATCGTCAAGACCAATTATCATAAAATGAATTATTGCATCACCTCTAACATAGTCAACATCTCCCTTTAATTTGTTAATCATCTCTGATTTTTTACTATAATAAAAAGGATAATATTCGCCTGGCAAATCAATCCAACAACTTGGTTTATAGGATTCTTGACTTACTTGGTATAAATAAACGATTTCATCAAATAATAGAGAAATTTTCACAAATCCTGATTCATCTTCAAGATTTAGCCTAAGCCCTTCATGGCTCCAGCTAACATCTTTAATATAGATAGTCTTGGTCGTGAAATCCTTAATTTTATATTTTTTAAAATTCTTCATCTTTTTCCTCAAAATCATTATTTTATAACACCATAAATATGTACGATTTAATGGCAAAATAATAGGATGTATTACAATAAATTATATCATACATCCTTCAAATAATCTAATTTTTAACATTTACTTTTATGAATTTAAGCTATAAAACTACTACTAATTCTTAATCTTTTTTCTAGAAATGATAGCTCTTATACCTAAAGTCAAAAATATAAGACCTCCTACTAACAAGCCTATAGACATTTTACTATAACTAGAAACGATAGATTCTTTAAAATCTTTTGCATCGTGAATTCCTTCCATCAAAGGAAGACAATCTATATCCTTATCTTCAACTATTCCATTACCCTTTTGAATACCTAAAATTGTATATTCAAGAGGTTCATTTTCATCCATAATAGTATAAGTATAACAAAGATCTCCTACATTTTCCTTATACTGAATTCATTTATAGGTCGCACCATACGTAGGATAGCGACCATTTTCACTTAGATAGACCTCGCCACCGACCTTATCCTTGCAAATTTCATAAGAATATTTTCCAAAATTTTTTTCGCCTATATCCTTCCAATTAGTTCCAGAATTAAGTTGTTTTAACAAAGGTGGGTCAATTTCTATTTCACCAATACGACAGTTGGCTATAATCAAACCTGTTACAAGATGTTCTCCATTCACTCCACTCTTATTTTCTTCAGAATAATCTTCACCTAGATCAAACCAATCATATTCATAATCGGTGCCATCAACATGGCGAAACTCTTTAACAATTCTACGTGCCTTTATGTATGGAATAGAGATATCTAAAGCAGGATCAACAACTGGAAGATCGGCATCAAGTTTACCCGAAACAAGAACAAGTTTGCCCTCGTTCGCCTTATCAAGCTTTCCATCAACAAGCGATATGGCCGACTCTAATTTCTTTTCAACCTGGGGAGTCGAATTCATTATCAAAAATCCCAGGCCAAGTGAACAAAAACTAAGGACTAGGTAAAGAATTATCTTTTTCATAATTATCTCCTTAATCTAAAAAATCATTTATAAACTAGAAAAATATAAAAACTTAGATGAAAGGCTTGAAATAGGTCCATTTTCTATATGAATATACCAAAATATCC
>NZ_CAUPFR010000121.1:0-4627 GCF_963510575.1 uncultured Anaerococcus sp.
CTTCCAAAGAGTAGGAATATCCATGGAGGAGATGAAGTCGGCGTTAATGAATGGTTTGCGGGTAGGAAGGTGTCAATCCTTGATGATTTTACGGTTGGAACTGTTGATCAAATCCTTCTTGCTGCCCTCAAACAAAAGCACCTTATGCTAAGGCACTTGGGCTTGTCTAATAAGGTTGTAGTCATAGATGAAGTCCACGCCTACGATGCATATATGTCTGTATTTTTGTACAGGGCCTTAAGGTGGCTGGGAGCCTACAAGGTTCCTGTTGTAATCCTTTCAGCGACCCTTCCTATTTCAAAAAGAAACGCACTTCTAGAAGAATATATGATTGGCGCTGGTCTTGGTTATGGGAAACTACCAAAACCAGAAGGCTTTGAAAATAATGAATCCTACCCACTTTTAACTTACAATGACGGGGTGACTATAAAACAATTTGCTGATTTTGAGACTAACGACGGTATAGATTATCAAATAATAAAAAATTCTAATGATGAGAGCGAAGACCTAGTGGACTTAATTAAAGAAAATACACCAATAGGTGGGAGTGTTGGCGTGATGGTAAATACAGTTAGGAAGGCCCAGGATTTTGCCAGACAGTGTATCGAATCTTTTGGTGAAGACAGGGTTGAGCTTTTGCATTCGTCTTTTATAGCTACTGACAGGTATAAAAAAGAAAAAAATCTAATAGATACAATTGGAAAAAATGGCAAAAGGCCTGATTTTAAAATCGTCATAGGTACCCAGGTAATAGAGCAATCCTTGGATATAGATTTCGATATCTTAATAACAGACCTCGCCCCAATGGACCTGATTCTTCAAAGAATGGGTAGGCTTCACAGGCATGGGGAAACTAAAAGGCCAATTAATCTTAAAAATCCTCTAGTTTACGTCTTAAATTGTGGTGGCTACGATTTTGATAAGGGAAGTTCTTTTGTATATTCACCTTATATTTTATTTAGGACTGAATATTATTTGCCAGAAAAAATAAACTTGCCAAATGACATTTCCCACCTTGTCCAACTTGTTTATGGAGATGAGGATTTGGATTTGGAAGAAGACTTACAGAAGTTATACGAAAAATATAGGGATAAACGTGATGAACAAATAAAAGATAAAGAAGTTAAGGCGAATGTTTACAGACTTGATAAACCTCTAAAAAAAGTCGCTGAAGGGAAAAATTTATCTAATTGGCTTAAAAATTCTAATAAAATGGCAGAATCATCTGATGTTAAGGCCAATGCCCAAGTTAGAGATAGCTCAGATACTATAGAAGTAATTGCCCTTAAGGCCTGCCAAGGTGGTTATGAATTTTTTGATCAACCGGGCCTCTTAGATCCATCAGACAATAAAACTGCTATGGAAATAGCAAAAAGGACCATAAAATTACCAAATGCTGTTTATTATGATAAAGATAATGGGTATATAATTGACAAGGTGATAGAAGATTTGGAAAAATATTATCTAGAAAATTTATTAGCCTGGAATGACCAAGCTTGGCTTAAAAATAGTCTAGCAATAATATTTGATTCAAACAATGAATTTAGGCTAGGAGATAAGCTTTTACTTTATGATGAAAAGTACGGTTTAATTGTAAAAGAGGAGGAGAAAGATGAGTGAATTTAACCTAATTGATGAAGCCTGGATACCGGTAATTACTGACTACAAGGGGACAACGAAGCTAGTTGGCTTGAGGGAATTTTTTCAAAATTGTCATAATTACCTGGACCTAGCTGGGGAAATGCCAACTCAAAATTTTGCGGTAATGAGATTTCTACTTGCCATCCTTCACACAGTTTTTTCAAGGTATGATGCAGATGGAAATCCTTATGAAATGGTGGCTTTAAATGACAGGATGCAACAAGTTGAAAATGTTGACGAAGAATATGAGGAGGACTACGAAGATGCCCTTATGGAAACCTGGGCTAATCTTTGGAAGGCAGGGATATTTCCTAAAATTGTAATAGATTATTTAGAATCTTGGCACGATAGATTTTATCTTTTTGATGATGAATATCCGTTTTATCAGGTAACTAAAGATGAAATCGAATCATCAAGGATAAGTAAGGAAAATCCAAGTGAAATACTAGGCAAAAATATAAATAGATTAATTTCTGAAAGCGGAAACAAAATAGCACTTTTTTCGCCAAAATCTAGTTTGAAAAATAATAAAGAGATATTAGATTATGATGAAGCAGCTAGGTGGATAATAGCTTTTCAATCATATACTGGATTATCTGATAAGGTGATTTTTGGCAAAGAAAAGTATAAGGCATCAAAAGGATGGCTGTTTGACCTTGGTGGAGTTTTTCTATCGTCTGATAACTTATATAAAGCACTTATCTTAAATTTAGTTTTAGTCAATACTTCTAACACTGATTATAATACAAATATTCAAAAACCAGTTTGGGAATACAAGCCTAGCGATATTATTAAAAAATATATGGGTGAAAATAAAATTGACAACATAGCCGAACTTTATACTTCTTATTCTAGAGCTATATATATAAGTGATTTTGATCCTGAAAAGCCTTTTAAAATGGGAATTGTAAAGCTTCCGGAAGTTTTACATGAAAATAACTTTCTGGAGCCAATGACCGTTTGGAGATATAACAATAATGGACCTAATAAGGGCAAATTTACTCCAAGAAAACACCAATTAAACAAGTCCTTGTGGAGAACATTTGGTTTAATTACAGAGACTGAAGATGCTAATGAAGGAAATGAAAATACAGCAAAAAGAAAACCAGGTATAATTGATTGGTTGAATTCTCTTGATAAATACATTGGAAATGACCTTGTAAAAATAAACTCTATAAGTATGGAAGATGATGGCAACGCTACATCTTGGGTTCCTGTTAATGAAATTGTTGATAGCTTATATATTGAGGGTGATATATTAAATGATCTAGATAAAGAAGGATGGGTTGGTAGAATTAATCAAGTTATTGATAAGACAAAAGATGTTGTAGATAAAGTTTTCAGGGCTTTTGTAAATGATACTAAAAAAATTAGAAATATTGATTCTAATGACTATGTTTCTAAATATACCGAAAATCTTTACTATGAGCTTGATAAGCCTTTTAGGGATTGGCTATTAAGTATTGATTACGAGGATAGTATGGATGAAAAAACAGATGCATGGTACAAGGAATTAAAGAAAATAACCATTAGCCAGGCAGAGAAAATTGTGGCTGAAGCTGGGCCAAGAGATTTTACAGGTATCGTTGAAAATGAATCTGTAAAAAATATTGCAACTGCCTTTAACTTTTTTATAGCAAGAATAAACAAAGAATTATAAAGGAGGTAGGAATGGAAGAACCTAAATTAAATGTTTATAAGGAAACGGCAAAGATTTTAAGAACCCTTGACAATGCTAGGGATACACCGAGAACTAAGGCCATCTTTGCTAATATTAGAAATTCGATTAATAAAGACTCGTCTTTTAATATGGATGCCTTGGCCTTTGTATTTCAAAATATACCAGAAGAATTTTTAGGCTTCAATAAAAATCTGAATGATTATGAAAAGGCAATCCTAACAGCTGTTCAGATGTACGCCCTCCACCAACAAGCGAAAGTCGAGTCAGTTTTAAAGCTTGATTATGAAGAAGGGGAGAGAAGGCAAAACTTAGGAGATGCCTTAAAAACTGTGAGAGATAAGGAAGACGATACCAAAGCACTCGATAGAAGGTTTAATGGTATGATTACCTCAAGCAATTTTGAAGAATTAAGCCACCACCTAAGGCAGATGATAAAACTTTTGAAGGCCAAATCTGATGCCAAGGTTGACTATGCCAGTTTGGCTAACGACCTCTATTGGTTTTTGAAAAATCAAAGAGAAGGGCTCAAAATAAAATGGTCAAGATCTTATTACAAATCAAATAAAAAAGAAAGGGACGATAAAAATGCAAAATAAAATTAATAACAGATTATTTCTAGATATCCACGCCATCCAAACAGTACCACCAGCAAATATTAATAGGGACGATACAGGAAGTCCAAAGACTGCTCAATACGGCGGTGTTACCAGGGCTAGAGTTAGCTCTCAATCTTGGAAGAGGGCTATCAGAAAATATTTTAATGAAATTGGTGATGTGGAAAATGTAGGTATAAGGTCGCTTGAAATTGTAAAGTATGTGGCTAATAAAATTATAGAAAAAGATGAGTCTATAAGTCTAGATGACGCTATAGTTATGGCAGAAAAAACAATAAATGATGGAAAAATCTCTACCAAAGATCATAAAGCAAAGGCATTATTTTTTATGAGTGATAAGCAAGCAGAAAAACTTGCTCAAGCAAGTATTGATAAAGTTACTGATAAAAAACAACTTGAAGCTATCTTGAACGATGATATTTCAATTGATATAGCATTGTTTGGTAGAATGGTGGCAGATAACACCATTTTAAATGAAGACGCATCAAGCCAGGTTGCTCATGCTATCTCAACCCATGCCATCCAAAGTGAGTTTGACTTCTTTACAGCTGTTGATGACCTAGCTCCAGAAGATAATGCGGGAGCTGGTATGCTTGGTACAGTTGAATACAATTCATCAACCCTCTACCGTTATGCAAATATTGCCCTTCACGATTTTTATAGACACCTAACAGCCAAAGAAGAGACTATA
>NZ_CAUPFR010000122.1:0-4574 GCF_963510575.1 uncultured Anaerococcus sp.
GCTTAGGTGTTTGTATCAACTCACTCAAGTCATCTTTATAGGCATTAACACAAGAGGATAATATAAGGATAAAAGTAGTAATTATAAATAATTTAAATATTTTCTTCATCTTCTAACCTCGGAAATACTACGCTTACAACTGTGCCCATTCCATATTTTGATTTTATTATAAGCTTACCATCGTGAGCTTTTACAATTTCTTCACATATGGAAAGGCCTAGCCCTGTCTGTGACTTAGATGAAGAACCCTTGTAGAACTTACTTGCTACAAAAGCGATCTCGTCCTCTTTTATACCTTCACCATCGTCTTTAACACTAATTTCAATTTCATTATTATTCAAATCTATAACTATGTCTATGTGTCCACCTAAATCAGTGAATTTAATAGCATTATCGATTATATTTATAAATACTTCCTTCATTCTATTTATGTCAGCATTTATAAATAAACTTTTGTAATAGGTTGTGAAAGTAAATTTAATACCATCAGACTGGCACCTTGGGTAAAGTTGTGTATGAACTTGTTTTACTAAATCTACAATATCAATTTTTTCTTTATTGTATTTAAAAGTGCTTGAAGATAGCCTTGAAAAATCGAGCAAATCTTCAACCATCATAGACAACCTATCTCCTTCAGATTCAATAATTTTAAGACCTTGGCTTACCATGTCAGGATCTTTTTGAATTGTCTCAGATTGTAGGGTAATAGCCCAACCTTTTATGGATGTAAGTGGAGTCCTGAGTTCATGAGAAACAGATGATATGAATTCATTTTTCATATCCTCTCTTTTTACAATATTTTCACTTAATAGATTTATTGTTGATGCAAGTTCAGAAATCTCATCTCCACCTGAATCGTCTGCCTTAATAGAATAATCTCCTTGTGCCAATACTTCTGAGACACCTATTAGCTTTTTAAGTGGTTTTATAAAACTTTTTGCAGCAATAAAAGAAACTAATAGGGCAAGAACACTTATTATGATTCCAAACAAAAAATATATCAATACATCCTTATTTATTTGCTTATTAACCCTATCCATTGAACTAGTAAGTCTAAGTATGCCTACTTGCTGATCAGACGCCTTTAAAGGATAAGAAATCGATAAAATTTGCTCCTTTGAGTCTACATTTGTATCTTTACACATCCCTGTGGACCCATCTTTAGCTTGGAGGACATCTTTGCTATCTAAACTAGTCCCGATTTGTGATGATGCAATAGAGTCAAATAAAACAATACCAGAATTATCTAAAATTTGTACTTGGCTATCATTTTGCCTATAAAACAAATTCTTATCACCAAGTATTACCTCCTGAAGATCATATCTTGACATATAGGAAGAATACTGGAGCTGACTTATCCTTGCTTGATTTTTCATTGAGGAAATAAGAGAAGACTCATAATAATTTTTTATAGAATTATAGGCAAAAACTTCAAATCCAATTACTATAGTGAGTACAAAAAGCATTATTATTTTGATTACAGTATATTGGATGCTTTTTGACTCAATTATTTTTTTCGTTGTAGCTTTTGTTTTGAGTAAATTTTTACCTATTTCCATCTATATCCAGTTCCCCAAACTGTTTCTATATATTCTGGTTTTGCAGGATTTTCTTCAATTTTTGCCCTTATTCTCCTGATATTAACATCTACAATTTTTGTATCATTGCTATAGTTATCTCCCCAAGTTTCTTTCATGATTTCATCCCTAGTCATAGCCTTGCCTTTATTTTTTATAAAATATTCAAGAATAGTAAACTCGGTAGGTGTCACATCAATCTCAACATCATTCTTGTAAAAAGTTTTTGAATATATATCAAGGGTAAAAGGACCATCTATGAGGCTTTTAACCTCTTCACCGGTTTCATTCCCAGGATTTAGGTTTACTCTCCTCATGAGTGATTTAACTCTTAAAATTAATTCTTGAGGATTAAAGGGTTTTATTATATAATCATCAGCACCTTTTTCAAGGCCAAGTATTTTGTCAATATCCTGACTTTTAGCTGAAACCATGATGATTCCAGTCATAGGTGACTTATCCCTTATCTTTTCGCAAACTTCATAACCACTAATTCCAGGAAGCATTATATCTAAAATAGCAACAGCGGGTTGCTCTTCATCAAAAATTCTAAGAGCCTCTTCACCACTAGCAGCCTCAACAGTTTGATAACCTTGATAATCAAGGTTTATTTTCATAAATTGTCTAATTGGATCTTCGTCATCTAAAATTAAGATTTTATTATTCATTCCCCAACCTCTCTAAGGCAATTTTCGCAGCTCCAATCACCCCTGCATCATTTAAAAATTCTGCTGGTCGTATATCTATATTATAAGGTTTGTTGCAATATTTTTTAAATTTTTCTATTGTTCCATCCCACCATACATCTTTAGAATTAATGATACCGCCACCTATAACTATGGCTTCTGGGTCAAATATGTTTCTTAGGGATGTTAGAAAATATGCAAGATTTGACTGGTAATTTTCAAGCACTTGTTTAGCTTTATCATCTTCTTCGACTAAAGAAAATATCTCCTTGCCAGTTAATCTTTTACCTGTGAGTCTAAAATAATCTTCACTTATAGCTGGTCCTGCACAATATGCCTCTGCACAACCATATTGTCCACAAGTACAATAGTTTCCACCCGGATGAAGCATTATATGACCAAGTTCTGCTCCTTGAAAATGTGCTCCAGATAAGAGACCGCCATCCTTAGTTATAACTGCTCCACCTAAACCAGTGCCCAATGTAATCATAACTACATTTTCGCAATCCTTGCAAGCACCAATCCACTTTTCTGCAACAAGGGCAATATTAGCATCATTCTCAACAAAAACAGGTATATCCATATATTCTTCGATTGCTTCTTTAATATTAAGACCAGTCCAACCATTAATATTACCAGCAAAGGTTATGACTCCCCTCTCTGAATCTATGAAACCAGGAGTACCTATACCTATAGCACTAGCTTCCTTGTAGGAAAGGGTGAGAATTGATTTTTTTATATTTTCAAGAACTACATCTCTACCCTTGCTCGCCTCAGTATCCATCATATGTCTTTCAATAATGTTGCCATTATCATCAACTAGACAGGCATTGATCTTTGTTCCACCAATATCGATTCCAATTACTTTTGTCATTATTACCTCAGTTTTTTAATATTTTTTCTTTTAGTTTTAACATATCTTCATACTTTTTAGATATAAATTCTTTTCCATATAAATACTCTAATCCTGCAATTTTTGGAAAAACAAGCTTGTAGGATAAAAGTATTTGATTATTAATACCAAAATCATTATTTATTTTTTCATTAATAGACTTATTGCCATATTTCCTATCTCCTAAAATTGGAGTACCATTTTCCTTCAAAGAAAATCTTATTTGATGGGTCCTTCCTGTAATTAGCTTGCATTCCAGAAAAGAATACCTACCGTCAGTCTCTAAGACTCTAAAGTAAGTTAAAATATTTTTACCATCATCATCTTTATTGACCTTATTCCTATTTTCATTTTTACTTATAGAACTATCTATTTTGAAATCTTTTTTAACCTCACCATAAACTATAGTTAGATAATACTTATCTATTTTATTTTCTCGTATGGATTCATTTAAAATCCTAAGGGCTTCACTGTTTTTAGCCCCAATTACTAATCCTGCTGTGTTTCTATCAAGTCTATTAACAACAGCTGGTTTAAAAGTCTTATCTGACATATCAAAAGATTTTGTCCTGTAGAGATAAGATAGCATATTATCTACAAGGTTATTTCCATAATCATCTTTACAAGCTGCGTGTGTTAATACTCCATAAGCCTTATCCATGATTATGATATTATCATCCTCATACACTATGTCTAGGTTAAAATCTCTAGGCTTAAAATCTGTCTTAGTGAGCCATTTTTTATAGTTTTCGTCAGAGATGTACATTTTTACAACATCTCCCTCATTTATGAAATCATTATTCTTAGCTCTTTTATCATTAATCTTAAAATTCTTTTTCCTGATATTTTTTGATATCACAGATAATGGTGCATTTTCAAAATACTTTCTTAAAAACCTATCAAATCTTTGATTACCCTGATTTTTACTTATTACTATTTCTATCATATTAATAACTCCTATTTACGTAGGAATCAATAAGAGATTCTCTAATTTCTTCACAAAAGGAGTTTCCTTGCCTTAATTTACAAAGTATTTTTTTATTTTTTGAATGGAGTATCAACTTATCGAAAGATGTAACATATATTTCAAAAATTTGACCTGTCAAACGTTTAGACTTTAAATTAATAAAATAAGATTCAATATTTTCAAAACCAACAAGATCAATCAAAGATTCAGTTGCCAAATCTTTTAGATAATAATAATTTTCCCTGTCGTTAATTAGTTTTGTATATATCTTTTTCTTTTTACTACTATTTTGAAGTTTAAAAGCCTGAGCATTAGCATATTTTGCCATTATATTATAATATTGATAATTATAAATAGCTTCTTCAAGCTGTCTTATATTCGAGAAAGGTTTGAGGTCCAAATTTACCAAAAAATCATAATTTCTAGCTAAAAACTCATCCTTATCTATTTTG
>NZ_CAUPFR010000123.1:0-4455 GCF_963510575.1 uncultured Anaerococcus sp.
GAGTATTCTATAACGTAGTTATAGCAATCTTGCTTCTACTAACAGGTGTTGTATTTGTTTATACCCCTGGTGACCTAATCGCTAAATTCGTTTTAGGAAAAGACCCAGAAGGTGCAGTTATTTGGATTATCTATGCTGTAATATTTGCTTACTACATACTTTCTACAGTAATGCCTATTGATAAGGTAATCGGTAGAATTTATCCAATATTCGGAGCATTTTTAATTATCTCAGCTATAGGCGTCCTAATCGGTATCTTTACTAAAGGTAGCGGACATTTAGCTTTTGAAGGTCAAGGACTTCTTGCCCAACATCCAAAGGGACAAAAATTCATCCCAGCCTTCTTCATTACAGTAGCCTGTGGTATCTTATCAGGTTTCCACGGTTCCCAAGTAACCCTAGTTTCTAGAACAGTTAAATCTGAAAGAGAAGCAAGATTGACTTTCTACTCTACAATGATCGCTGAAGGTTTTATAGCTATGATTTGGGCAGCAGGTGCTATGGTTCTATTCTCTTCTGGAGAAAGCGCACTTGATACTCCTGGTACAATCATGGTTGGTAATATTTCTAAATATTTCATGGGTAATATCGGTGGCCTACTTGCTATCATTGGTGTAATCGCCCTTCCTATCACATCAGGCGATACAGCTTTCAGGTCTTTAAGACTTATCATTTCTGAAGAAATGAATATAGACCAAAGAAACCCAGCTAAAAGAGCTATTCTTGCAGCAATTTTATTTATACCTGCAGCTGGTATCCTATACTTTGCTAAGACTAACCCAGGTGGATTCAACCTACTTTGGAGATACTTCGGATTTACAAACCAATTCGTAGCTATCTTTGCCCTAGCAGTTGCAACAGTTTACCTAATGTACACCAACAAAAACTACCTAATCACCTTAATACCAGGTGCCTTCTACTGCTTCGTAGTATTCTCATTTATCATAAATGCAGACCCTATCGGATTTAGGCAGCCATACACACTTGCCTATCCAGTAGCAGCAGTAATCACAGTTTTATACGTAGTTTGTGTACTAAAACTAGGTAAGAAAAACAGAGCAAGAATCGAATCTATCATATTAGATTAAAATTATAGAAAGGGGTGGCTAAGGCCACTCTTTTTTAATATAATGATTTCAGGAGGACTTATGAATTTTATTTTAACTAAAAAGGCAAAAGATTTTGCCGATAAAAAAAATATTACAGAAATTTTTATAAACCCAGACCTTGATAGCAAGGAAACTTGTTGCACCATAGGCACTGTAGATTTTGATGTTTCTACCAAACTTATTGGCAATAAAGAAGCCTACAAAAAATTTACTGATTCGGGTATTGATATCTATGTCAATCCAAATTTCTTTTCTTTTGTAAAAGATGATTTAGAGGTAGAGATTTCTGCCTTCGGTATTGGCTCCTTTAAAAAACTCTACCTAAAAAATGAAATAAACACAATTGAGCGTTAAGATGGAAAATTTTGACAAAAAAATAGAAGAATTTAAAAATAAATACCCCCTTGCAGACGACCTCGTAGACAGGATTCCCCACCCAAAATTTTTATATTTGGGCGATACCATTCTAAAAGAGTCAATTGCTGCAATTCTAGCAGGCAAAAACATTCTCCTAGTCGGAGATAAGTCTACTGGCAAAAATGTCCTTGCAGAAAATTTGGCTAAGC
Source organism: uncultured Anaerococcus sp. (assembly GCF_963510575.1). Taxonomy (GTDB): domain Bacteria; phylum Bacillota; class Clostridia; order Tissierellales; family Peptoniphilaceae; genus Anaerococcus. The sequence goes on from NZ_CAUPFR010000123.1 coordinate 1,676, forward strand.
TTTTTGCCCGTCCTATGTGGAATATATCCTTTCACGTTAGTGTTGATGCATCAAGCCTAATCGGCGATGACACCCTAAAATCAGGATCAGTCACCTTCAGAGAAGGACCTATAAGCCTTGCCAGTCGCTATGGTGGTTTTGCTGTCCTCGATGAAATAAATATGGCAAAAAACGAAGCTATGGCGGTCCTCCACTCTGTCCTTGATTATAGGAGGAGGATTGATATACCTGGTTACAAACTCATCGATGTCCACCCAGCCACCCGTTTTATAGCCACTATGAACTACGGTTACGAAGGCACCCGTGACCTAAACGAAGCGCTTTTATCAAGGTTTGCCATTATAAAAATGCCAAGAATTTCTGATAGTGATTTAGTAAATCTAATCAAACCCCACCACCCAGACCTTAAGGATGCCTTTATAAATGACATCGCAAACTTTTTTAAGGACCTAAAAGATAAGGCTAATGCCCACGAAATTTCTGAGACTGCACCAGACTTGAGAGGGATTTTTGATGGCCTTGACCTAATTGAGCAAGGCCTTGAATTCAAAGAAGCCATGAGACTTTGCTTAGTCAATAAAATTTTCGACGACTATGAAGCTGACCTAATCGAAGACTTGCTTAAGGCACGTTTTCCTGATAATATTTACCAAAAAGACCTTATAAATGGATAGAACTAAAGAAAAACTCTATGAAAATCGAATATCAAACATCCAATGGGCAGGAGCTAGAGATTATAGTTTTGATAATTTTATTATCGGCGAAAATATTGACGGCAATCCTGATTTCTACATAAATCTAATAATAGGACTTGCAATCAAATATTTAGGAAAAAATGAAATTCAAAAGCTTTTTGATGCTTGGGCCTATAATTTTAGGCGTGATAAGTATGACCTCGCCCTACTATATATCCTAGAAGACTTTGCCTACAAAAAAGAAATCAGCCAAAGACCAGTTTTAAAATCACTGAGAATTGCCTACGCCCAAAAATTTCTTGATGATAAGTACGATCTTCAAAGGAGAAATCTCGCCCTTAGGCAAAATACTATTTATAGGCTCGAACTTTTGAGAATGGGAGAAATTCTTGGAAAAAATACAGGAAATTTTTCCAAAAAAGATTTAGACCTCTACAAAAAATTATGTCTTCCTTCCGATACGGATAAAAGTAATATTGAAAGTAGAGTTATAAATCTATTTAATACCTACCTTGGCTATAGGGAAAGCGACCTATTAAAAAAACTTCCCTCCCTAAATCTTTCTCTTTTTGAAAGTGCCGGCATGGTAAGCCTTGAAAGATCGAATATGCCAGCAAACTTTGCAGGAAAAAGTCAAAAATCTCATGGATTTGGTTCGCTAATCCTAGATTTCAAAATGAAAAAACGTAGGGAAAGCCTAGCTTACATAGAAAAAACCTTTGGCAAATCTCTTTTTGATGAGAAAATCAGACTTGGAATCGAAAGGGACTTGTGCACTGGTGGCCACAAAAAATCCAGACTTTTTTATACCAGAGGCATCACAGAAAATGACAAGGACCTAGACCAAGACTTAAATAAAAAAGCCATAGCCAGGCACCTTTTAAAATTTAAGGCGAATAAAACCGCCTATACCAGAGCTATTTCAGTTTTATCTAAGGAAATCAAACTAAAATTAAACCTAACTTCATCCTTAGATGACAACCTAGCTTCTAGGGGCAAACTGGTACCAAGGCTTGCCTACAAGGCAGAGATTACCGATAGGGCAAAAATTTTTAAGAAAAAAAGTCTTCAAACTGACCCTAATATAAGGGTAGACCTCCTTGTAGACGGATCAGCCTCCCTCCTTGAAAAGGAGTCAGAAGTAGCAATTGAAGCCTATATCTTAGCCAAGTCTTTAGAAAACAACTCTATCCTAAATAGGGTAATTTCCTTTCAAACTCTTGGTGATTTTACCATCCTCACGATTCTTAAAGACTATAATGAAAAAACAGACATCAAAAAAATCTTTCGATTTAAGGCCATGGGTTGGAATAGGGACGGGCTCGTTTTTCGTGCCTATAGGGCGATTTTAGATAAGGATTTCAAAAATACCCTTTCTTTAATCCTCACAGACGCCAACCCCCAGGACCTAAAACCCCTTATCACCGAGGGCTTTAGGCTAAATAAACCCTACCAAGACCAGGTTGGGCTTGATGATACCAAAAAAAATTTAGCTGACCTTAGGAAAAAAGGCCTAAAAATAGGTGCCATCCTAAGTGGCGACCATGTAGAAAATGCTAGAGAAATCTATAGATCTAATTTCATAAAGATTGACAAACCTACTTCCATAGCATCTGACTGTGGCAAATTTATAAAAAATCAAATTTCATCTTTAGAAAAATAAAATATCTAAAAAACACCCTCCAAACTTACATTTTGTGCAAGTTCTGGAGGGCATTTCTTATCTTAATTTTTTACTTTTTTCTTTTTTTAATTGTAAATAAACCACTTAGGGAGCTCGCCAGTATAGCAAATGTATTTGCCATGCCACTTATGCCTGTTTTTGGATTTTTTGGTGTTCTTGGTATAGGTGGTTTTTCCTCTGGAGTCTCTGGTGGTTCTTCTGGAGGAAGCTCTGGAACAGGTGGTTCTTCTGGTGGAAGATCTGGAACTGGAGGTTCTTCCGGTGGAAGGTCTGGAACTGGTGGCTCTTCTGGTGGAAGCTCTGGTGGAGTCTCTGACGGAGTTTCTGGTGGGGTTGCCGGTGGGGGTTCCGGCGGAGTTTCCGGTGGGGTTTCCGGTGGAGTTTCCGGCGGAGTTTCCGGT
>NZ_CAUPFR010000124.1:0-4378 GCF_963510575.1 uncultured Anaerococcus sp.
TGGTGGTGTTTCCGGTGGTGTCTCTGGTTTAATAGTCGCTCCGACTACTGCTATATCCCTAAAGTCCTCATTTCTTCCCATGGCAATAGTAACTCCCTGTGGAATGTGTCCATTATAAAAAATGTCAAATTCGAAGGTTGCTCGTCTTAGGTTATCTCCCCATGGACCTATATCCTCACCTATACTTTGCCAATTACCTGTATAGCTTGTTACATCCACACTTGGCTCTGTATGCAAACCGTGAATATCGAACATACCCACCCTTATCTTTTCAGGATGTTCTACAAAATAGTAGTTAGTACGGTAATAATTGTCTCTTTCCTTGTCTTCTAAATACCGATGTGCAACTTGAGAAATTTCTTCTCCCGTTTTCTTGTTTACCCGCCTATCTGCAAGACTATTATATTCAGCTAAAAAATCCATTGGATAATTAAAATTACTAATGGCACCTTCTTCATCAAAAAACTTAAAGGCATTTCTTACATCAAGGGGCATAAATGGAGACTTACGAACTATATCTTCATCCACATCAAAGCTTACCCTAAGACCAATTATACCTGTATTACTTTTTCCATTGAGTGTATATATTCGAAGTTTAGATAAATCTGCCTTATCTGTAATTGATGGCCATTCAACTTTATAATCTCGACTAACTATAGGTTTGACAGGTTCCCCCAGAATATCCTTATAGTCTAACATTCTGTGTTCGTTCATCAACCTAGAACGTCCAATCCAATAATCCTTTGTTAGTTCAATCTTGTTTAAAATTTTTTGGTATTTCTTTAGTACTTCATCGTATTCTTTTATATATTCTTTGTTGGCCTTATCCCCCTTATACTCCTCTTCTAAGGCTTGAATTTCCTTATCTTGTATGCCTTTAATATAAGTACTATATCTTCCTAAGATATCATTGTAATCTTCTTCTTTTAAGTTTACTGAAGGACTAACTATATATTTATCCTTTAGATCATAAGTATCTGCCGGTGTAATACAATCAAACTTTTCATTATCGCTTAGGAATTTTTTACCTTTATCTTTTTGTTCTTGAATTTCCTTCATAGTATCTTCATAGATTTTTTGTATCTTATCTAAATAATACTGCCTATTGTGCCCACTTGGAGAATTTTCAAAAGCTTCATCTGGTAATTTCTTTATACGTTGGACTTCCTTTTGGTACCTAGCTTTAACCTCTTCCATACCACTAATTAGCCTTGCATCATAAGGATTCCATTCATCGATTTCTAGAGGTTGATTCTTAATATATACATGAGTTGGATTAAGACACCTAAGGATATCAATTACGTCATAAGTAGTTAATTCTTTTGTAACCCCAGCTTCTTTAAGAGCTGCTTTTATCTTATCTATGGCTTCTTTTTCTTTACCTTTTATGAAATTCTCATAGTTTTTCATACCTTCAGGATTTTTACTAGCAAAATCATCCCTACCGTCTGAATTGCCTATGAGAGTAAACTTTACATTCTTAACAAACCTTGGCATGACTATATTATAATCAGCAGCCGATACAGAATGATCTGATGAATAAACTCCTGAAAGGCTTACTTGGTACTCATAGGTCCAGGTTCCATTGTCGTTTTTCCTTGCAGGCCCAATCGGGGTTACGTCAACTCCACCACGTGGACTATCGACATTGGTTACCCCAGCTAAATCTAAGCCAAATCCTCTGGGATCAAAGTGTTTATCAGATGAAAGCAAATCATGATATCCATCTCCTGGCACAGCTTCTGGTACATAGTCCTTATAAATATGATCCTTACTCATTTCATTTTCGTTGGCAGTGCCATCGGGTTTATTATATTTTGGAACCCCTAATCCTGTCGGATCATTTCCTAACTTTTTAATTCCCTTTTTGTATGTTATATCAGTAAGGTTCATCAATTTTTCAATAAACTTATCATCATTAATTTTGGTATTGGCTCTGTAGTCCCCATAGCGACCGTAACCATTTGCTATCTGTACCCCTATATCAAAAGAGCTGGCTCCACTCGTTCTCATATTGATATGTAGAGACTTATCTGGGTCTGGTTTATAGGTCTTTAGTACTTGTTCTTCGATATATTCTCCAAAGTTGTAGTAATTCTTACCTATCTTGAGACCAATTTTTTTCTTATCTCCCGTGTACTCGCTTGGTCCACCACCAAAGTTGCCATAAAAACCGTTGATATCAAAATTACCTTCTCTAATAATTTCCGGATTAGTATAAATTGATGATATGGTTTTTCCCTTCATCTCTCTTACAGTTTTTCTAATAGTCTTATAGTATTTATTTCCTTCTCTTAGCCTATTAGCTGCCTCTGAAGTATCAGAAGGATCAGGTTCAAAATAAGTGTAATTAAGATAAGTATCGTTAATTAGAGAACCTGGTCTTGTTGATGAATAATCTATATCACTAGTACTAAATTTCCTGTAGTCAAAAAGATTTGGATTGCTGGCAGTTAGACCATTAAGAAGTCTAGCTCCAAGTGGCATGTTTGGAGACTTAGCAACTTGTTCTTTGTCTATGTCAAACTCAACTGTAAAAGTGATAGGACCTCCAGCTTGAGGGTTTATTAGTCTAAAGTGTCTGTAGTGGACTTCTGGCTTAAAAGAGCTAAAATCTCTGCTGCCATCATAGCCTTTTTTATATTTATCTTCGTCTAATTCTGGCTTATCGGCATGCATATAGACATTCTTATCAAATTCAATAACTTTATTTTTAAGCTCTCTTCTTCCATTTAAGTCGTTAAAGTATGGTAGGGTAAATGTGGCTTCCTTGTGCTTATAGTCTTCGTTGTTCCAATCCTTCTCTTTCATATTTTTGAGTTTATCTACATCTTCGTTGATAAGCTCACGAATTTCTTTATCCTTTGTATTTGCAACTGGTAGGGCGACATTTACATTCTTAAAAGTATAAGAATAAGTTCCATCATCTTTTTTCTTATATTCTTGGATTCCATCTAAGGTAAACTTGATATTTTTGGACATAGTTGGTGCATAGATATCAAGGTGGGTTGAAGAATATACATCATTTGATGTTATAGAATTAAAGCTCACTTGGTATTTGTACCTATATGAACCGTCAGGATTTGCACTTGCATAGCCTAGAGGGCTAACATCTACATAACCATTATTTTCACTCTTAGAAATTACAGATTCATCGCTTTTTAAATTTAGACCAAAGCGATAGACATAGTCTACGATATTTTTTCTTAGGTCATGAGACATTGAAGGTTCATTTTTTGCAAGGTATGAATTTACAATAGCAGCCATATAAGCTCTATAATCAACTTTAAAATTAGATTCTCCTAGTTCTTCTTTAAGCTTAGAAGGATTTTCTTTCATTACTTTTGAAACTTCGTCGGATTCAAAATTTTTTATTCCGTCATAAAATTCGTAAGATACACTTCCATCTGGATTAATAATCTTTTTTGCGTAAGCCCCATCTCTTGGTTCTGTAATAGGTTTTGAGTTTGGATTTCTAGGATAATCCGGATTGTACGAAGAATTATACTGGTCTATTTCATAGTTTTTTATATCATCTGATAAGGAACCAATTATATTTTTAAGCTGAGGAGCCTGACTATAGTCAACAACCCTCTCAATGACTTCATTAGTTGCCAAATTCCATATTAAAGTTGTTTGTGGAGCATAATTTTCTTTAGGAGCTAGAAGTTTAAAACCCTTGGTCGAATAAAATTTGTGGTTTTCACCATCAATTTTAAGTGTTAGTTCGTAGTATTGGGACTTCTCGCCTTCTTTTAGTCCTAAAAGGTTCATCTCTTTAAGCTTTGGTATCCACTCTTGGACCTTGGCAAAATTTGATGCATTTTCCTTATACTTGTTAAATTCTTCTTGAATTTCTGAAGGGGTCAATTCCTTGCCTTTTTTAAATTTATAATTACCGTTGTTTTCGTCTTCAATTGAATGGTTTTGGTAATTAATGTTGTGGTTCTTATCCTCATATTCAAGCTTTTCTAGATCAGGGTGGTCTTTCTTTTCTTCCTCTTTCTTCTCATCCTCTTTCTTTTCTTCCTTGGCTGAAGTTATTTGACCCGATTGGCCTTGTTCTTGATTATATGGATTACTATTGTTATTTGTAGGATTATAAGGATTTACAGGATTTGCCGGGTCAGTGTTATTATTTGTTGGATTTTCTGTACTTCCAGAATTTGGTGTAGGAATTTTACCAGGCTTTGCTTGGTCTATTTCACCAAAATGTGGCCCTTGAGTATTTGAATCTGTTCCAGGACTTGCTGGGTCTGGATCATTACTTACTGGTGGCTGCGGAGTTGGCTCTTTCTTAGGTACTCCAGGACTTGCTGGGTCAGAGTTATTAGTTACTGGTGGTTGTGAGGTTGGTTTTATTTTAGGTACCCCAGGG
>NZ_CAUPFR010000125.1:0-4369 GCF_963510575.1 uncultured Anaerococcus sp.
CTTCCTAGGTCTTGGACAAGTTGTCTTTGGATACGGACTAATTTGTTGATTGTTTCTACCATATGAACTGGTATCCTAATCGTCCTAGCTTGGTCAGCTATGGCACGAGTTATGGCCTGCCTAATCCACCAGGTAGCATAGGTTGAAAATTTAAAACCTCTGTTATAATCATACTTATCAACAGCCTTCATAAGCCCCATGTTTCCCTCTTGGATTAGGTCCAAAAAGTTCATACCTCGGCCTACATATTTTTTGGCAATTGATACAACAAGCCTTAGGTTGGTTTCGGCTAATTTTTCCTTAGCTCTTTGAGACTTTAAAACGTCCACCTTAAGCTTTTTTAATTCTTCTTCAGTAAATTCTTCCTTATTTAGCATTTTTAGGGATAAATTTCTCTTAGCTATGATATAATCCAAAAAAGACGATTCGTCATCTGTTAGGGCTTGTCTTTCCCTAATAGAAGAAGCTAATTCAGAAGTTTTAAGGAGGTTATCTATAATCATCTGATCATTTGTCTTTATTGTATCCTTGTTAGCAGCCTTCTTTAAAAGATCATTGAAGGATGAATAAACCATGCTAACCACTTCATCATTTTCAATAATATTTAACATATGATCAAAGGAATCAAATAAATCACAAAGAATATTTGCATCTTTCCTAGATAAGTCGTCGTCATCTATAGAATTTTGCGCAATATTGCAAATAATAATTTTTGCGTTTAATTGGTCTAGCTGGTCCTTATCCAAGTCATCTTCCATAATTTGCTTAAAAAGGGAACCCATATTTATTAGACCATCTAAATCCTTCAAGGTATTTTCATCTAATTCTTTCTTATCAAAAAGGGACTTATTGGCATTTTCCAATACCCTAGCTAAGTCACCAAAAAATACATCGCTCGCAAGTTTATTTTTATTTTGTTTATTAAACTTGTATCCATGTATGGACTTATGGGCAATTTCTCCAGCTTCCATACGTCTTGCAAGAATAATCTCTTCTGTTGCAGTAAGTAAATTTACCTTACCTATTTCCTTCAAATACATTTTGACCGGGTCATCAAGCTTAATGCCAGCTAAGCTATCGACGGTCTTATCTATTTCTTTTTCTAACTCTTTTTCGTCAATTTCTTCTTCTTGCTCTTCTTCTTCGATATCGTCTTCAACTTCCTCTTCTTGATCAAGCTCTGTTTCAGATTTTTCAACGATTTCTACGCCTGAACCCGTCAGCTTGGCAAGGATTAATTTTTGACTTTCCTTATCCATGTCCTTAAAGTCATCAAATTCAAAAATTTGACTATAAGTTATCATCCCATCTTGGTTTTCACTTATAGATTCAAACTCTTCGATAATTTCATCTAGGACATCATCTTCGAGCAATTTACTATCATCGCTGTTCATTATCTCTCCCCTTACTATTTATAGGCCACTTTTTTAGGTTTTTTCTTTTTTGAAGCCTTTCATATAGGTTTATCTTATCTATCAATTCACTAACTAGGATTGGATTTTTGTCATCCATCACATAATCTAGCATATATTTATAATCCCCGTCGGTCTTGTCAAATTTATCAACTTCCTTATTTACAAGAAAATCCCTAAAATTCAAGGCCTTTGGATTTATTAAATACTTATCGAAATAATCAGCATTTTCTTTATAATCTTCAAGCTGATTAAAGATAAGCCTTAAAATTTCTAGCTCATGAGCACTAATATCTGTCTTTTTCTCTTCAATAACAATATTTGGTTCAGAAAAATTTTCTCTACCTATTTTTTCTTCATGATGTTTGTTATTATACTTTGAAATAGCACCTTTTAAAGTTTGTTTATCAATATCAAACAATGAAGAAACTTTATTTATAAAAATTTCTCTAGTTAAATCTTGCTTTATTTCTGCTAAAAATCCAATAAATTGGTTGAGCTTTTCAAGCTTTTCATTATCATTTGCATCTGAATAACCATCTAGAATTTGTTCGTATGTGTAATTATACTCATCCAAGGCTTCTGACATTTTTTTCTCAAAAGCTTCTTTGCCATATTTTTTAACATATTCATCTGGGTCTAAACCCTCACCTAGTTGTATTATACTTACCCCAATTTCTGCTTCTTTAAATATTTCTATAGCTCTTTTTGTAGCTTTTATACCAGCAGAGTCAGAATCATAGCAAATATAAATATTATCTGCATATCTCTTAGCAAGCTTAGCTTGCTCGACAGTTAAGGCTGTGCCAAGGCTTGCAACTGCAATATCAATCCCCTTGTTATTTAAGGCTATTACATCCATATAGCCTTCTACAAGGATTAGATCCCTTCGATTTTGCTTTTTAAAAATATTTAAACCGTAAAGATTGAATCTCTTCTTAAAAACATCTGATTCTGGAGAATTTAGGTACTTTGGCATTGTCTTATCTATAGCCCTGCCACCAAAACCTATAATCCTTCCATAGGTATCGATAATAGGAAAAATCAACCTATTCCTATACTTGTCATAAAAATTACCATTTTTAGATTTTGCTATTAGTCCAAGTTCAAGCAAGTCTTCATCCCTAATATCCTTTGACCTAGCAAAAGACAATAAATCATCCCAACTATCCTTGGCAAATCCAAGCATGAAAGTATTTACAATATTACTCCTAAGCCCCCTCATAAGTAAATAATCTTGAGGGGCCTTGGTAGTCAATAAATTTTTATAAAAATACATCATAATTTCTTTATTTATTTCATAAAGCCTGGACTTTTTTTCATTCACTACAGGATTTTCGTCAAAAACTAGATTAATACCTGCCTTATGAGCAAGGAATTTTAAACCATCCGGATAGGAAAGACCTTCTTTTTGCATTATAAAAGAAACAACATCTCCACCTGCTCCACACCCGAAACAGTGAAATAATTGTTTCTTCCTATCTACTGTAAAAGATGGGGTTTTCTCATTATGAAAAGGGCATAGGCCCTTATAAGAAGACCCAGCCTTCTTTAAATCGACATATTCGCCAATTATATCTACTATGTCAGAATTTTCTTTTATTTGATTTATCAAGTCATCTGATATTAATCTCATCTTCTCACCTAATAAAATTATACTTTTCTTGTCCTTTTAATCAATTCATAAAAGCATTAATAAGGATATTGCTAAAATTTTAATAATATTTAGAAGCAAAATGAATTATTTTAGTAAAAATATTTTAAATAAGACTTTATTTTTCGTAAAATTTAGTGTAATATATAATATAATAAAATGTATAAATCTAGACAGGAAAATAAGTTTTAAAAAATATATAGAGGATAAAATGGAAAAAGATAATGAACAAATAGTAGAAGAAGAAAACAGCCTTAATAATTTAGATGTAAAAATCCTTGACTCTCAAAAAAATATTTATGATGAAAATATCTCTAGTAGAATTCAATTTCACCCCTTTACTTATTTTTATTACCTAGCTGAAGGTTGTGGTAAACTTTCAATCGAAAGTGAGTTAGTAGATGTAAATGCAGGTGATCTTGTAATTATAAACTCAAATATTGGCCATACCCTCTATTTAGATAAGAGCGTATCAAAGGTTAAAATTTTAGGCTTTGGAATAGAATCGGTGTCTATAGCAGGCCTTGAAGGTGACACTTCCAAAAATATAAATTATTTTCACATTGACAACAAGGATAAAACCTTAAAATTCGAAGAATATTTCGAAGATATCTATAGAGAACATAAGGGAAATGATATCTTCGCCAAATCCCTATCAAATGCAGTAGCAACTACCCTAGTCATAAACCTTTTAAGAAAATATAGAAAATCGATTACCATCAAACACGATAAGAGAGTAAATAGACAAATTGACTATATTAAATCTTACATAGATTCAAATTATAATGAAGATATAAAACTAGAAGACTTATCGTCAATGGCCTATATGAATAAATTCCACCTTATATCAGAATTTAAACAATCCTATAGGATAACACCAATCGAATATTTGATCTTAAAGAGAGTAGAAATCGCAAAAAATCTCTTGATTTCAACCAACCATACCATGGAAGAAATATCTGCCTTAGTTGGCTTTAATTCACAATCATATTTCAACCAAGTCTTCAAGAAAAAAGCAGGTCAAACACCTTCTCAATTTAGGAGAAAACACAGATTATAAAATTAGCCACCTAGAATCCTAGGTGGTTTTTACTTTAAATAAAAAAACAGGTTTAACCCTGTTTTTAATAATCAACGCCATCCGTATAGGTATTAGTTGCATTCCATATTAGGTATTCTCTTTGGCCTGACTCATAAATAGCATCTATTTGAGCTTGAACTGCATCAGCATCATACACCATCCAGTTTCCCTCGCCTATCCATGATGCTGTAAAATCCTGAATCCAAGGACGGGATTGTGGGC
>NZ_CAUPFR010000126.1:0-4292 GCF_963510575.1 uncultured Anaerococcus sp.
AAGAAAAAAAGTGATGTTGCAGAATAGATAAATCTATTCTGCAACATCACCTTTCTATATAATAGGAGGGATTTATTTTTATTTACCCCAAAATTCTTGAGCAATTTTTTGGCCTTGGGCTATCTTAGCCCATTGCTGATCTTGGCTTAGTTCGTTGCCGTTATCGCATGATGCGAAGCCACATTGGTGGGATAGGTAGAGTCTGTCTTTGTCTATAATTTGGCTAGCTTTTTCTAATAATTCTAGGGCTCTTTTTTCATCATCTAGGCCTGGAGTTTTTGATGATAAGAAGCCTAGGACTACTTCTGCGTCCTTGTTTTTTTCAAAGGCTTTTAATGAATTTAGGGATCCCGCTCTTTCGTCGTCCCATTCAAGGTAGAACCTATCGTAGTTTTGTTTTTCTAGGAAGAGGTCTGCAATTGAGTCGTAGGTGCCTGCTCCAAAGTGGCGAGATGCGTAGTTGCCCCTGCAGTTGTGGGTGTAGACTTTTAGGCCGAGGTCGTGGGCGTATGCTATTACTTCATTGTTGATGGCTATATATTTTTCGGCTAAGGCTATATTTTTATCATGTCTTACCTCTCCATCAAATTGAGCATTCTCAGATCCATCTGCGAATTGTTCCCAAAGGCAATCGTCAAATTGGATTATTTCTCCACCAGCGTTTTTGAAATCGTCTAAAAACTCCTCATAGGAACGGATTAAGTCTTTTTCGAAGGCTTCGTTTGTTTTGTAGTAAGAATTCTCTAGGAAGTTAAAATTTAAAACATCGCCATAGATGTGTGATGGGGAAGGGATGCATTGTTTGACGATTGCCCTGCCATTTACTAGTTTCTTGAGTCTTTTGAAGTGGTCTATGAATGGGTGGTTTTTGCCTGAAAGCCTGTCTACAAACCTTAGTCCTATATCACGTCTGGTCTCAAATTTGCCACAACAATCCTTGTCCTCAAAGAAATATCCGCTTTCTTTGATATATCTTTCTACACCAGAAAGTCCCCAAACAAAGTCAAGATGCCAGAGAGACTTAGAATATTCTCCGTCTGTGATCTCAGGAAGACCTGCTGCGATTTGTTTTTCTATTACATCAGCTACTGCAGTATCTTCACATTCCTTGTAACCTGCAAAGTCATTGTAAAATGGATATCTTATATCGTCTCTTTTTTCAATTTCTCTTTTGTATTTTAATAATTCTTCGTTTCTAAGTAATGATCCAACTGTTAAAAATCTTTCTGTCATTTTTATACCTCTTTTATTTTCTAAAATTTTCCAACATTCTAACATAGGCGCCTTAGAAAATATTCTATGTAATAAAAAAACCCCGTCCCATAAAGGACGAGGCTTTGCCACGTGTTACCACCTTAATTTCAAATTAATTTCACAATTAATAACTCATCGGGTACTGACATACCCTATCACTGTAACGGGTGAACCCGTCTTATCTTAAATATCGGATAAGAAACTCAAAGGCCATTTTCAATTTAATCTCGCTAGGCTACTCTCACCATCCGTAGCTTCTCTGGGTAGGTTGATTAAATCTACTTTTCTTCTCATAGTTTATTTTCTATAGTTCGATTATACACAGGAAAATTTTCTCTGTCAAATAATTTTTAATAATTATTCGTAAAAATTTGTATAAATGGCTAAAAATAGGATTTTATTTATCAAAAAAATTTATTTTCTGTAATGATGTAATCCATTTTTATATCCCAAGGTTCAGCCGGGATTTTAATAGACCAAAATTTAGAAATCATAAGGCCAACTTTGGTGGTAGTATTTTCAGCAAGAAACTTATCATAAAACCCACCCCCATAACCTAGCCTATTTTTATCATAATCAAAGGATAGGGCTGGGCAGATGGTGAGGTCGGGATCCCTTATAAAGTCAAGGCTTTGAGAGGTTGGGATATCAAATGGGCCTTGGTCTAAGTTTCCTAAGTCATCTAATTCTACTGCCAACATTTTATGGTCTTTTATCTTTGGAACATAGATTTTTTTGCCATCGGCTATGGCTTTTTTTATAAAATCATAGGTGTCAACTTCCTTATTTTTTGAAAGGTAGACAAAAATTGTCTGGGAATTTTTATAAAGGTCACTTGCAATTAAGTTAGCAATTATTTTTTCTGACTTTTCCTTTATACACTCTTCATCCATTTCTCGTCTGAGGTTTAGGAAAAATCTCCTAAATTCACTTTTCATTTATTTTTCCTTTTATTTTAGAAACGAACTTATCCATAGGATTTTTTGTACCTTCTTTAAGTCTTATTTCCTTGTCAAAATACTCATCCCTGTAGCCTTCCCTGAAGGCTGCTATGACTTCAGCTCCTATTATTAGGAGGGATGAAACTATCAAAAGCCAGATGAAAAGGGAAAGGATGCCGGCAAGGGCACCGTAAATTAGGGACTTGTTTGAAAAGGTGTTTATAAAGTAGGCGTAGACGAAGCTTGTCACATAGATGGTCACTGTTGTAAATATCCCACCTGTGAGGGCCTGCTTGAAGGGAATCCTATTTGTAGAATTACTCGGAGCATACTTATAAAAAATCCCAAGGGCAGCCGACATGATCAAAAGTGGTATGGCTAGGGTGAGGATGGTAAAGATTGGAGATGAGAGGAAGTCGATTATGGCTTCTAAATTGTCTCCAAAAAATTTCTCTGTTAGGGTTAGGATTTTGCTATCTAAAATCTTTAGGACTGTAGGTCCATAGATTTGAAAAATTAGCATAAACATGATAAAGCCTATAAAAATCACCGTATATATGATACTCATCAGCCTTTGTTTGATGGCTTTTGATTGGTGGGTGAGACCGTAGGCGTGGTTTATGGCCATGATTAGCTTATCGACCCCGCTTGTCGCTGACCAGAGGGCGAAGAGGACTGTCAAGGTGGTCACAGCTGCGGATTGGCTGGACGCAAACATTATATCTAGGGCCTTTATTATTAAGTTTGCACTTGTTTTTGGAAATAGGTTCAAAAACTCATAGATAATTTTTTCATTGCCTTTCAAAAACCTTGATACTACTGATACCAGGACCATCATGAGAGGGATGGATGCCTGGAGAAAGTAGAAAGAGAGGGCAGAGGCGTAGGTCATTATGTCCTGAGTTTTGAGCCTATTTATGAAATTTTTTATAAAATCTTTGAACTTATGCTTTTTTATTTTCATCTTTTAAGTGTTTATCAAACCAGGTTTTGATTTCAGTAAGCCTTTTTACCCTAGCTTTTGGCTTGCCAGATCTTGATAATTCGTGGTTTTCCCCGTGGAAGACTACCATCCTGGTGTCTACTCCATTGAGTTTTAGTTTGGCATACATTTGGATACCTTGTTCGAGTGGACAACGGTAGTCGCAGTCTGCATGGATAAAGAGAGTTGGGGTTTTAGCTTTTTCTGCGTATTTGATTGGGGATTGGTCCCACATTTTTTCTAGGCTATCCCAAGGATTTGCTCCTGTTTGGTCTGAGGCAAAGTAATAGCCAATGTCAGATACACCGTAAAAACTTGTCCAGTTTGAAATTGACCTTTGGCTTACAGCCGCCTTAAACCTATTAGTATGTCCTATTGTCCAGTTGGTCATAAATCCACCGTAGGATCCGCCGTAGACTCCCATCTTGTCCACATCTATTTGTGGGTATTTTTTGCTTGCACAATCTACAAAATTCATCAAATCGTCAAAGTCGATTTCCCCGTAACGACCTCTTATATCAGAGAATTTCACACCCCTACCACTTGATCCGTGTGGATTTGTATAAATAATTATATAGCCATTTGATGCAAGCATTTGGTGTTCGTGGTGGAAAATATCTGAAAGTTCAGTTTTTGGGCCACCGTGGACAGAAAGGATGGTTGGGTATTTTTTACTTGGGTCAAAATCCTTAGGTAAAAGAACGTAACCCCTTAGGTCATCACCATTTGAGTCAAAGTTAAATTCTTTGACAGGAAGGACGTCTGAGATTTTATTTTCAACAAGGGATTCCTTATTAGCCTTGCTTTTAAGGCTAGCTAGGTGGTCAGGTCCCATGTCTAGGTAGTAAATATCCTCATCTGTTACAAAGAAATCCTCTATACAACCATCAAGTTCAAGTCTAAGCTCGCCCTTAAGGTCAATTGAATAAAGTTTTGCTTCTTCAAATTCGGTTACGATAAAATAAAGTCTGCCATTATGGACTTGGAAGGTCCTTGTGGCTCCAAATCTGGCATCTGTGCCGACAGAATTGCCAAAAGACTTGTCAAAGTTTGAATCATTTACCATTTTAAGGTTGCCGTCAAAGTCAACCTGGTAAATAAAGGCATCTTCATTT
>NZ_CAUPFR010000127.1:0-4257 GCF_963510575.1 uncultured Anaerococcus sp.
TACAACAGCTGCCTTTGGACGAAGGCCAGAAACTCTGCATTTGATATCTAAAAACTTCTCCGCACCAAGATCTGCCCCAAAACCTGCTTCTGTTATTACATAGTCAGAATATTTGAGGGCTGTTTTTGTTGCAATAACTGAGTTGCAACCGTGGGCAATATTGGCAAATGGACCTCCGTGGATGATTGCTGGGTTGTTTTCCAAAGATTGAACTAGGTTTGGATTCATGGCATCTTTAAGGATGGCTACAACTACACCTTCAACGCCCAAATCTTTTGCAAAAATAGGTTTGTCATCTTGGTTATAACCTACCATTATATCACCAATTCTTGATCTTAGGTCTTCTAAGTCTTCTGCAAGACATAGGATAGCCATAATTTCACTTGCAACTGTAATATCAAATGAAGAATCCCTCTCGTCCTTGCCATTGGCGTTGATTTTTATCCTTCTAAGGGCCCTTTCATTCATATCCATGACATAGTTAAACATTACTTTTTTAAAGCCAAGTTCATTGCCTTGGAAAATATGGTTATTAATTAGGGCCATAATCGCATTGTGGGCAGATGTGATGGCGTGAAAGTCACCATTAAAATGTAGATTTATCTCATCCATTGGCACAACTTGGGCGAAGCCACCACCTGTTGCCCCGCCTTTTCTACCTAAAACTGGTCCAAAAGATGGTTCCCTAAGGGCAACTGTAGACTTTTTGCCGATTTTATTTAAACCATCAGATAGGCCTACAGTTACAGTTGATTTTCCTTCCCCAGATGAGGTTGGGTTTATAGATGTGACTAAAACAAGATTGTCAGATAAGTTATCAAAATTTTCTCTTTTTATCTTTGCCTTGTAGTCACCATATTTTATTAATTTATCGGCTGAAATGCCAATCTTTGCTGCAACGTCTTCTATTTTTTGTTTTTTTGCTTGTAAAGATATTTCGTAATCAGTCTTCATTTTCCCTCACTTTAATGATAAATGTCCGATGTCTTTCCTACAGAAAAGATTATCGCACTTAATTTTTTCAACGTCCTTATAGGCGGCTTCTCTCGCTTCTGCCAACGTTTCTCCTTCTTGACACACGATTAAAACCCTACCGCCATTTGTAAGAATCTTTCCATCACTTTCCTTTGTACCCATATGGAAAACTTTTGAATCAAGACCGTCAAGACCTGTAATTTCAAAACCTTTTTCATAAGATTCTGGATAACCCTTTGAAGCAAGGACAACACCTATATAGGACCTATCCTTCCACTTAATTTCCATTTCCCTACCGTCAAGGACTGCCTGAGCCAAGTCGTAAAGGGAAGTTTCCATAGATAAAAGGATAATTTCTGTCTCAGGATCTCCAAAACGAACGTTGTATTCTATGGTTTTTATCCCGTCCTTGGTTTTCATAAGGCCAGAAAATAAAATCCCCTTAAATGGTCGGCCTTCCTTAATCATAGCCACAGCAGTTGGTCTAACAACCTTTTCTAGGGCTTCTTCAATATCAGCATCGCTTATGTGTTTAATTGGCATATAAACGCCCATACCGCCAGTGTTTAGGCCTTGGTCATTGTCAAAGGCTCTCTTGTGGTCTTGGACAACCTTCATCGGCATAACCTTATCGCCTGATACAAAGGCTAGAAGGGAAAATTCTTCCCCCTCGAGAAATTCTTCTATAACAACAGATGCACCTGCTTGTGCAAATTTCTGGTCAACCATAATCTCTTTTAGGGCTTCTCTTCCCTCTTCAAGATTTTGGGCAATTATTACTCCCTTACCTGCAGCTATTCCATCAGCCTTAATTACAAGTGGAAAAGTAGATTTTTCAACATAGGCTAAAGCTTTTTGGTAATCTGTAAAAGTTTCGTAGGATGCTGTTGGTATGTCATATTTTTTCATCAAATCTTTGGCAAAGGCCTTTGAACCTTCAAGGACAGCAGCTTTTTTGTTTGGACCAAAAACTCTAATATTTTCTTTTTCCAAAAGGTCAACAATACCGTCAACCAAAAAGGCTTCTGGGCCTACAAAGACCAGGTCAATTGCCTTTTCCTTACAAAAAGCTGGAAGTTCTCCGACTTCGCAAGTGATACATGTTCCAAACTGGGCCACGCCAGGATTTTCTCCCAGCATAAATATTTCGTGGCCTTCCCTATATAATTTATCAGAAATGGCATGCTCCCTGCCGCCATTTCCTACTACTAATACCCTTGCCATATTAATGTTTAAAGTGACGCATGCCGGTAAATACCATAGCTATGCCGTTTTCGTTACAAGCATCGATTGATTCTTGGTCTCTTATTGATCCGCCTGGTTGGATGATAGCCTTGATGTCGTGTCCCGCTGCCTCATCAACACTGTCCCTGAATGGGAAAAAGGCGTCTGATGCAAGAACAGCTCCCTTTGCCTTGTCACCTGCTTGTTTAAAGGCAATTTCAGCTGCACCGACCCTATTCATTTGACCAGCACCAACACCTACAGTTTGACCGTCCTTGGCAAGTAAGATTGCATTTGATTTGACGTGTTTTACAATCTTGTAGGCAAATTCTAGGTCCTTTAGGTCTTCCTCGCTGACCTTTGTCTCTGTAACTGTTTCTAGCTTTTCAAAAACCTTGTCATCGTAGTCTTGGACAAGAATTCCGCCCCTTACAGATTTTATTAATTTAGGATTTTTATTAGTTTTCTTTGGAATCTTGTAAATTCTAACGTTTTTCTTCTTTTCTAAGATCTCTAAAGCTTCGTCTTCGTAGTCGTAAGCAAGGATAATTTCTAGGAAAATTTCGTGCATTTTTTCTGCAGTTTGCTTATCAACTGTGCCGTTAATTGCAACAATGCCGCCAAAGATTGAAACTGGGTCTGCTTCAAAGGCACGCTCCCAAGCTTCAAAAACAGTCTTACCTGTAGCTACCCCACATGGATTCATATGTTTTAGGCCAACACAAACAGTCTCGTCAAATTCTTGCAAGATATCAAGGGCGGCTGAGGCGTCTTGGATATTGTTGTAAGACATTTTCTTGCCATGTAATTGAACGCAGTCTTGAAGGGCATAAGAAACTTCCTCGTCTGAAACATAGAAGGCTGCCTTTTGATGAGGATTTTCCCCATACCTTAATTCGTCTTCAAGCCTAAATGTTAAATTCAAAGTTTCTTCACTACCATTTATTTTATTAAAGTAAGAAGCGATTAGGAAATCGTATTGGGCAGTTTTGTTGAAAACTTTTCCTGCAAGTCTTTGTCTTGTTTCTAGGCTTGTCTCGCCCTTTTCTTCTAATTCCCTAAGTATAGTTTCATAATCATTTTTGTCTGTAACCACTGTTACAAATTTATAATTTTTGGCAGCTGACCTAAGCATAGAAGGGCCACCGATGTCGATGTTTTCAATAATTTCATCATGGCTAACCCCTTCTTTTGCAAGAGTTTCTGCAAAAGGATAGAGGTTAACGCAAATTAGGTCTATATAGCCGATTTCATTAGCCTTAAGCTCTGCAATATGGCTATGATCATCCCTTTTTGAGAGAAGACCGCCATGAACTTTTGGATGGAGGGTCTTGACCCTGCCTTCTAAAATTTCTGGAAATCCTGTGTAGTCTTCTATAGAAATGCAATCAACTCCAGCATTTCTTAGGTGGTTTAAAGTACCACCTGTAGAAATTATTTCAAAACCATTTGCCACAAGACCCTTGGCAAAATCTGCCACACCGGCCTTATCGCTCACACTTATTAAAGCTCTTTTCATTTTTCCCCCTTTAGGATTTCTACTCCTGTTTGTATGTAAAGCCTATGTTCAAGTTCATGAACCTGACTTTCTATCTCATCTAAAGATTTATTATAATCAACCTTAAACTTATCTTGGGCGAGGATTTGACCACCGTCGATTTCCTCATTTACATAATGGATAGTAACTCCTATGTAGTCTTCCCTTGCTTCGTAGGCCCTTTTGATAGACTCAATGCCCTTGTATTTTGGAAGGAGGGAAGGGTGGATATTTACCACCTTGCCCTTATAATTTTCTAGAAAATCTTTCGATAAAATCCTCATATAGCCTGCTAGGAAAATATAATCAAGGTCTTTGACTTTTTCTAAGATTTCTTTTTCATAAGCAGCCTTATTTTCATAGTCCTTTGGATTAAAAACAAAGGTCTTAATATTTTTATCTTCTGCTTTTTTTATCACCTTAGCACCAGGTTTATCACAAACCATTATTTCAATATCTGCAAGATTTTTTATTTGATCTGAACTTGCCAAGGCCTCAAAATTTGTACCTGTGCCTGAGGC
>NZ_CAUPFR010000128.1:0-4199 GCF_963510575.1 uncultured Anaerococcus sp.
ATAATCCATCATTTGTGCTTCATCATCGCCTGCTTCTCTTTTTCTAACTTGGTCTTCAAATCTTGCTCTTTGGTCTTCAGCATCGTTTAATTCTGAGAAGGCATTGCCGATTTCTGCTCCAGAAACAAAGGCTTCAAACCTGTATGTTAGGGACCTATCGTCATTCTTTCTTTTGGCTAGTGGTGATATTTCTACTGGGTAATCAGTGATGAAAGTAGGTTGGATTAGCTTATCTTCAACAAATTCGTCAAAGAATTCTGCTATGATTTCGCCTCTTGTTTCCTTTACTTCCACACCTTTTTCCTTGGCAATGGCTTTGGCTTCTTCGTCAGTTTTAATTTCGTTAAAGTCAACACCAGAATATTCCTTAACAGCTTCTATCATTGGAATTCTCTTCCATGGAGCCTTTAATTCGATTTCATGGCCGTCAAATTCTACGAGGGTTGTGCCCTTTACTTTTTTGGCAACGTGCTCTACCATGTTTTCAGTGATTTCCATCATATCTTCATAGTCGCCGTAGGCTTGGTATAATTCCATGGCGGTGTATTCTGGGTTGTGGGTTGCGTCCATTCCTTCGTTTCTGAACATCCTACCGATTTCATATACCCTATCAAAACCACCTACGATTAGCCTTTTTAGGTAAAGTTCGTTGGCAATTCTTAGGTACATATCGATGTCTAGGGTGTTGTGGTGGGTGATAAATGGACGAGCTGTAGCTCCACCTGCTATTGTATTAAGTATTGGAGTTTCTACTTCTAAGAATCCCCTACCGTCCAAAAATTCTCTTATAGCTGAAATTATTCTTGATCTTTGAACAAAAACTTCTTTTACTTCAGGATTTACAATTAAGTCAATATATCTTTGTCTATATCTTAAATCTGGGTCCTTTAGGCCGTGCCATTTTTCTGGAAGCATTTGTAAAGCCTTAGTCAATAGATAAGACTTTGATACTTCTATAGATATTTCACCTTGGTTGGTCCTAAAAACCTTGCCTTCAACACCGATGATATCACCGATATCGTATTTTTTAATATATTTAAAATCATCGCCGATAACATTTTTACGATTTACAACCTGGATTTGTCCAAGATCATCTTGGACATCCATAAAGCTCATGTTACCATGGCCTCTCTTAGCAAGGATTCTACCTGCTACCCTTACCTCTGTGTCTTCATACTTTTCAAAGTTATCCTTGATTTCTTTTGAGCTTATCCTATTTTTAAAATTAACTATACGGTGTGGATCTCTACCCTCTTCCTTAAGTTCATGAAGTTTTTCTCTTCTGATCTTAAGCATTTCATTTAAGTCTTGAATATTTTCAGCCATTTTTTCTCCTTACTTAATCTTCTTAATCACAAAATACATCTTGCCATTTGGAGTTTCTACTTCTACCCTCTCGCCAACCTTATGGCCTATAATAGCTTCTCCAACTGGTGATTCATTAGAAATATACCCTTCTAATGGGTTTGATTCAGCTGTTCCTACGATTTTGTATTCTACATCTTCATCAAAATCTTCATCATAAAGTGTAACAGTATTACCAACCCCAACAGTATCAGAGTTTTCAACAACTTCGATAGTCTTGGCATTTCTGATCATGTCTTCTATCTTCATGATTCTAGATTCAACTTCACCCTGTTCATTCTTTGCCTCATCGTAATCAGCATTTTCAGAAAGGTCACCGAAGCTTCTTGCTATTTTGATTTTTTCTGCCATTTCAGGACGTTTTTTCGTTTTTAAATACTCTAGTTCGTCCTCTAATTTTTCTAATTTTTCCTTAGTTAATATTACTTCTTTCTTCTCTGTCATTGTAATCACCTAAAATTTTTCTATATTCATCTAGCAGGTCAAAAATTTCCTTGCTAGTATGTATCTTATTTACTCTGTCCCTATATTCGCTTGACATATAAAGACCCTTGATGTACCAACCAACGTGTTTGCGCATTTGATTTATAACTAGCCTTTCATCCTTAAACTTAAGGGCTAATTCATAATGCTCTTTAATTTGAGAAATTATCTCATCAAATGTAACTTTTTTGTAGGAGCCTTTTTCTAAATATTCCTTTATATATCGAAATATGAAGGGATTTCCCATAGCCCCTCTGGCAATCATTGCCCCATCAGCTCCTGTTACTTCCATCGCCTGAATAAAATCTTCTGGAGTAAAAATATCCCCATTTGCTATTACTGGTATAGTCACATTTTCTTTTAGATTTTTTATAGCCTGCCAATCAGCCTTGCCTGAATACATGGCCTTTCTAGTCCTAGCGTGAAGGATTAGGTAATCAGCTCCAGCTTCTTCCATGGCCTTGGCATTTTCTATATAATTTATAGAATTATCATCTACCCCAAGTCTAAATTTGATATTAATTATTTTATCAGTCGCTTCCCTCAAAGCCTTGGTAATCTTATATACCTGATGAGGATTTTTTAAAAGGGCAGAACCCTCTCCATTATTAAAAATTTTGGGAGCTGGGCAACCCATATTAAAGGAAATTTCTTTGATATTTGTAAGTGGATTTATCTTTTCTTCGACAACCCTTTTTATCTTGTTAACATCCGAACCAAATATTTGAATATTGGCATTTTTTTCCATATCTGATATAAACATGATATCAGCTGTAGCCTTGTTATCAAAAGATAGGGCATTCACAGAAACCATTTCTGTAAAGGTCTTATCGCATCCATTTTGCTCACAAACTATCCTAAAGGCAGTATCTGTTACACCCGCTAGGGGTGCTAGCATTACTTGTTTATCTACCACGGTTTCTCTCATAGATTATCCTTAGGCCTTCAAGCATGAGGTCTGGCTCTATGGTTTCTATATACTTACTGGATTGGGAAATTAGTTCCGAAAAACCGCCTGTAGCTATTACATGAATATCTTTTTTGTCCACACCCACTTTTTCGACTATTTCATCTTCGATAGTCTCTATAAGCTTATCAATCATACCTATATAGCCAATTACTATACCTGCATTGATAGCTTCTGAGGTAGATTCTGTGATGGCTGTGGTAGGTTGTTTAAGTTCAATTTTTGGAAGTTTTGCAGTCTTACCAAAGAGTCCGTCTTGGGCAATTTTTATACCTGGAGCGATGACTCCTCCAAGATACCTGCCATCTGATGTAACCACGTCAACAGTTATAGCTGTACCCATGTCCACAACTACAGATGGACCACCATATTTTTCATAGGCTGCTACTGCATCTACGATCCTATCTGCCCCAACCTCACTTGGATTTGCGTAATCAATAGTAATACCAGTATAGGTATCACAATTTACTGTTTTTGCTTCCTTACATAAAAGCTTCCTGTTAGCTGATTCCCAATTGTATAAAACATCTGGAACCACACAGGAAATCATGGTGTCATCAATATCCTCTACCCTTATGTTGTGGATCATAAACATATTAAATAAAGTAGCAACTAATTGATCGCTTGTGCTTTTCAAGTCAGTTGCCACTCTAAATCTAGCCTTTAAATTTTCCTTATCGTAAATACCTATAACAGTATTTGTATTTCCAATATCTATAACCAGTAACATATATACTTCCTTTGTTTAATTTAGCTCTTATATGATACGGTTAAATAGGCTTTTTTTCAAGCTTATTTGCCTAGTTTATACTTTCTTATAAGCTCATTTATTTCTTCTATGTCTTCTTTTTTGACTTTTACACTCTCACGACTTGTATTATTATCCTTTTTTATAGCCATAACAAGCTCGCCCCTGTTTGTGTCAAAACCCCATTTTTTGAGCTCTTTAAAACTAACAAAACCAGAATTAAGGAGCATACCATTTTCAGCTATATATAGTTTGCTTAGGGTAAAAATCATAAAAACAATTGCCAAAACAATCATTACCCCGGCAGTCATCATAGAATTTTTATCATTCATCTTAAAACCATTAACAAGGTTTACCCCACCAACTACAATGAGGATAGAAAATAAAATCATTTCCATAGATGTAAGTGGTCTTTTAAAACCAATGGCATTTTCTCCCAATATTTTTTTATCTCTAGCTTGTTTAAAGAGCCTATAAATAAAAAATACAGTAATCGCTGCATATAAAACTAGTATTATCCTATCAAATCCTTGCATCCTTTTCTCCTTTTTTTATTTTACAAAATAAAATAGGCCCTAAGACCTATTTTATATCCTCTATATCTTCATAAACTGATCTTCTAAGTACACCTATATA
>NZ_CAUPFR010000129.1:0-4001 GCF_963510575.1 uncultured Anaerococcus sp.
CCAAGAATTTGGGCTGGTATAGAAGGACCTGCTTCTTTGATTGGCTTACCCTTTGAGTCAAACATAGCCCTAATTCTTCCTGAGGAAGAACCTGTAACTACATAATCTCCTTGGCGCAAAGTTCCCTTTTGGACAAGAACTGTTGCCACTGGTCCCCTTGCCTTATCTAATTGAGCTTCGATTATTATACCTACTGCATCCCTATTTGGATTTGCCTTTAATTCCCTAACTTCAGCTACAAGTAGGACCATTTCAAGTAAGTCCTTGATTCCCTTCCCTGTGTGGGCTGAAACTGGAACCATGATGGTATCTCCACCCCATTCTTCTGGTACAAGGCCGTATTCCATAAGGCCCTGCATAACTCTATTTTGATCGGCTGTTTCCTTATCCATTTTATTTATAGCTACGATTATTGGTATATCTGCTGCTTTGGCGTGGTTTATAGCTTCAACTGTTTGTGGCATAACTCCGTCATCTGCAGCTACAACTAGGATAGCAATATCAGTTGATTGAGCTCCCCTCATCCTCATTTCTGTAAAGGCTTCGTGGCCTGGTGTATCTAGGAAGGATATTGCCTTGCCATTGATATCTACAGTATAAGCACCGATATGTTGGGTAATTCCACCGGCTTCTCCACGGGTTACAGATGTATTTCTAATAGCATCTAGGATACTTGTCTTACCATGGTCAACGTGACCCATTACTGATACAACAGGAGGTCTTTCAATTAAGTCTTCTTCCTTATCTTCATAGTCTAAGTCGTATGATTGCTCTTCTAGGGCATCATATTCTTCTTCCTTGAAGATTTCCTTGCCAAATTCCATGGCTACAAGGTTTGCTGTATCAAAATCTATTTGATCATTAAGTCCTGCCATTGTGCCAAGACCTATTAATTTTCCTATTACTGAATTTGGGCTTTCTCCAAGTTTGTCTGCGAACGCCTTGACATTTACTGTTTCTGGTATTTCTATTCTTGAATCTTTATTAGCTTTCATATTCTTCTCTTGCCTATTGCTCTTCTTTGATTTTTTCTTCTTGTTCTTCTTTTTTCTGTTCTTTTTTACTGGTTTTTCTTCTTCGTCTTCGTCTGTGCTTAAATTTTTAAGATCGACTTTCTTTTCTCTTTTTTTCTCTTGTTTAACTTTTGCTTTAGGCTTTTCTATTACTTCTTCTTCGCTAACATCTTCACTAGAATCGTCATTTAACTCACTAAGAAATTCGTTGATTAATTTGCGATCTTCCCCACCTATCATAGACATGTGGGATTTTATACCTAGGTTAAATTCTTCATTTAGAATCTTAATCATTTCCTTAGATTCTAAGCCATTTTCTTTTGCCAATTCGTAAACTCTTATTTTATCAGCCATCTAATCACCTCATTTTAGTTCATAAGCTTCTAACTCCTCATAAATTTTGTCATCTATCTTCATTTTAAAGGCTTGGTTTAGCTTATTTGATTTCTTAAGGCCCTTAATGCAAGCTTCATCCTTGCAAACATAAGCACCTCTTCCGTTTACTTTTCCACTATCATCTATTAGGATTCCTTCTTCCTTGTTATTTACAATCCTTAGAAGGTCTCCCTTATCTTTTAACGAACCACACACAATACATTTTCTTTGTGGTATTTTGCGAGTTTTTTTCATTTTTTATTCCTTGCTGAAAGCTAGCTCCTAGTCCTCATCTGTAGGTTCTTCAGAAACTTCTTCGGTACTTCCCTCAGAAATTTCCTCATCTACTATTTTTTCTTCATCATTTTCTAAAGCATTTTCATCTTCACTAAGATTTTCTTCTTCCAAATCGACTTCTGTCTTATCTTCAATCAAATCTGAGT
Source organism: uncultured Anaerococcus sp. (assembly GCF_963510575.1). GTDB lineage: Bacteria > Bacillota > Clostridia > Tissierellales > Peptoniphilaceae > Anaerococcus. The sequence goes on from NZ_CAUPFR010000129.1 coordinate 1,832, forward strand.
CTGCCTTAGTTTCTTCATCATCATGGATAGCAAGAATTTCATCAATTTCTTCCTGGCTTAGGCTATCAAACTCAAGTTTTGACTTAATATCAATCTTCCAACCAGTTAATCTTGCTGCAAGTCTTGCATTTTGACCTTCCTTACCAATAGCTAGGGAAAGTTGGTCATCTTCAACAACCACCAAGGATTGTTTATTTCTCTCATTTACATAAACTTCAATTATATCTGCAGGAGATAGGGCATTTGATATAAAAGCTTCTATATTCTTTGAATAGTTTATAATATCAATTTTCTCTCCTTGGAGGGATTCAACTATAGAATTAACCCTAGCCCCCTTATAACCTATACAAGCTCCAACTGCATCAATGGTTTCATCATTCGAAAATACAGCCATCTTTGTCCTAGAACCAGCTTCCCTAGCTATAGAATAGATTTCTATAACTCCATCAGTTATTTCAGGCACTTCTAGTTCAAAAAGTCTTGTAACAAGATTTTCTGAAGACCTAGACAAAACAATTTGTGGGTCCTTGCCAGAATTTCTAACTTCCTTGATTAAAAACTTCATCCTCTCATTTGGGATATAGGATTCTGTAGGTACTTGTTCCTTAACAGGGACAATTCCTTCAATCCTATCCAAATTTACATAAACATTGTATTTATCAACTCTTTGGATAGAGCCAGTTATAAGTTCATTTTCCCTATCTAGATAATCTCCAAAAAGTGATTCCCTTTGGGCGTCCCTTATCTTTTGGATTACGATATTCCTAGCAGTTTGGGCTGCTACCCTGCCGAAATTTTTTGGTACAAGCTTAATCCTTGCAGTATCTCCTACTTTAAGTGAAGCATCAACTTCCTTAGCATCCTTTAGGCTAATTTGGTTGATACTATCTTCTACCTTATCAGCAACTTCTTTTAGGGCATAAACCCCGATTTCTCCTGTATCGTGGTTGATTACCACATCAACATTTTCTTGGTTGTCATAATTCTTTTGATAACTTTTTACAAGCGCCTTTTCTAGAGCATCGAGGATTACTTCTTTTTCTACATTCTTATCCTTACATAGCTCTTCAAGGGCCAACATAAAGTCTTTGTTCATACTATCTCCTTTTAGAACACAATCTCTATTTTAATTTCTTTGATATCTGTTTTCTTAATTTCGATTTCTTCGCCGTCTTCCTTGACAAAAACAATCGAATCGTCTTTGATATCCCTCATCTTAGCTAGGATAAGGTCTCCATTTTTAAGCTTAATCTTAAGAAGCTCGTCCTTATTTCTAAGAAGGTCCTTATCAGTCTTAAGTGGTCTTGAAAGGTCTTGAGAGGATACTTCTAGGTAATAGGAGCTCTTGATAAGGTCTAACTCATCTAGCCTAGCATCAAGAAATCCACTCACTCTCTCACAATCATCAATTGTAATTCCATTTTCATTATAGATATAAAAAATCAGTCTATTACCATCTTTGCCTCCTATGAACTCAAGGTCAACTAGGTCATAGCCAAGATTTTCTATATCGCCTTCTAAGGCAGTTTTTAATTTTTCTATCAAATCCATCTCAATCTCCCCTAACATTAAAAAAAAGTGGAATTTCCGCCCCACTCTTACTAAGTTTACTATACTTGCTTATCTATAATTATCAATCTTTTTTAAAATTAATTAGAAATTGCAAATAGTCTATTTTTCAAATTATCTTTTCTTTATAAATATTATCATGAAAATGTTTTATTTGTTGAAATTTACAAATAAGGCTTGTAATATTTTCATATCTATTTTATAATGGTTATAAGATAATAAATAAAGGAGGACACAATGACACTATTTATTATTGGACTTATAATTTTGTTAGGTGGAGGATACTTCTATTCAAAATATGTTGAAAGTCAACTAGAACCAGACGATAGAGAAACTCCAGCAGTAAGAAAAGCCGACGGTGTCGACTTTGTAGTCATGAGCAAAACCAAAAACTGGCTTATTAACCTACTAAACATAGCAGGTACTGGACCTATTTTAGGACCTATCCAAGGTATCCTATTTGGCCCTATCGCTTTTATCGCCATTCCTATTGGTTGTGTAATTGCCGGTGCAGTTCACGATTTCATGACAGGTTTCATCTCTATGAGAAACGGTGGTAGCCAAGTGCCAAAACTTGTTGGTAAATACCTCGGTAGCGGAA
>NZ_CAUPFR010000130.1:0-3953 GCF_963510575.1 uncultured Anaerococcus sp.
ACCTAGGGTTGCAAAAGGCCAAAGAGCTGATGAGAACCAGGTATCAAGGGTATCTTCTTCTTGGGTAACTTTTTTGCCGTAAAGCTCCCCATTTTCATCTGGTTGGTCTTCTGAAACTATGATTTCCCCGTCTTCTGTGTAGAAAACTGGTAGCCTGTGGCCCCACCAAAGCTGACGGGAAATAGTCCAGTCTCTGATATTTTCTAGCCAATTCATATAGGTTTTTGAAAGATTATCTGGAATTAATTTTAATTCGCCAGAATTATAGGAATCTATACACATCTTGGCAAAGCCATCCATCTTAACAAACCATTGCTTAGAAATAAGGGGTTCGATTACAACGTCAGTTCTTTCAGAATATCCAACTGCGTGGTCAATTTCTTCAATTTTTACAAGTAGGCCTTCTTTTTCAAGGTCAGCAAGCATAGCCTTTCTCGCTTCATATCTTTCCATGCCAGAATATTTGCCATAGCCTTCTACAATGTGGGCCTTAGAATCTAAAACAACACATTGGCCAAGATCATGGCGGGCACCTACTTCAAAGTCGTTAGGGTCGTGGGATGGGGTTATTTTTACACAACCTGTACCATATTCCATATCTACATAAGAATCTGCAATTATAGGGATTTTCCTACCTACAAGTGGGAGGATTAAATTTTTGCCAATCTTATCTTTAAATCTTGTATCTTCCGGATTTACGGCTACAGCCAAATCGCCTAACATAGTTTCTGGACGGGTTGTAGCAATGGTTATAAAATCATCAGAATCTTCATAATGGTATTTGATATACCAAAGCTTGCCCTTTTGGTCTTTGTGGTAAACTTCTGCATCGGAAATAGCAGTTTCTGCCATTGGATCCCAGTTTACAATTCTGTCTCCCCTGTAAATCAAACCGTCATCGTACATTTTTTTGAAAACTCTTTTTACTGCACGAGTTAAATTTTCATCCATTGTGAAGGAATCGTGGTCCCAATCACAAGAAACACCTATAGTCCTTAATTGTCTTTTGATGGTGCCGCCATATTCGTGGGTCCAATCCCAAGCTTCCTTAAGGAAGCCTTCTCTGCCTAAATCTGCCTTGGTCTTGCCTTCTTTGGCAATTTTGCCAACAACTTTTGCCTCAGTAGAAATAGAAGCGTGGTCAGTACCAGGTATCCAAAGAGCTTCAAAACCTGCAAGTCTCTTATACCTAATGATTATATCTTGCAAGGTGTTATTTAGGGCGTGGCCTAAGTGGAGCTGGCCTGTAACGTTTGGTGGTGGCATTACAATTGTAAATGGTTTTTTATCTGGGTTTACTCCTGCCTTAAAATATCCACCATCTTCCCATTCTTTGTAAATTTTTTTCTCAAAATCCTGTGGATTATATTTTGTATCCATATTTTCTCCTCTCATTAAAAAAGTGATAACGCATTCTAGGACGAATTATCGCGTTACCACCTAAATTTCTTTTAAAAAGACTCTCTTTGCATTTATGCATGCTACATTAACATATATGAAAGCAACCTTCACCTAATTATTCCAAAGATTTTCACCAACCATCTTCTCTCTAAAGGACTTTTTAGCCTACTCCTCTTTCATTGTTAGTATTAAACTTTGAGATTATTATATTAAATATTCCCTAAAAGTCAATAGCTCAAGGCTTTGTTAAATAAATAACATTTTCTTTCATGATATGGATTTCCTTTTTTAATCTATTTATCTTTTATAGGTAAAAGCTTATTTTTTACACATCGGGCAGAAAAAAATAAGGATAATTATAAATTTTTTATGAAAAGATTTTCATTATTTTAATTTTTTTGGTATAATATGTATAGAGTCTTGGTGCAGGAGAAATTATGAAGTTAGTAATATATATAATCTCAGATAGTAGTGCTATTGCCTTGTTGGAAATAGTTAAACAAACAATGGCCCACTTTAATAAGCCTTATGAAATCAAGCTATTAGACAGGATTAATAGCAAGGAAAAACTTAAAAAGCTACTAACATCAATCGAAGATTCAGACAGTTCGATAATTTACCACTCATTTAGAGATTCTAAAATGAAGGCCTATGTCAAAAAATACTTAGCTGACAAAAACCTAAAAGAAATCGGTCTTGTAGATTATTCTGTAAATCAAATAACAAATCTTTTGGAAAAGCATACAGAAAATGAAATCACAAACACTTATCCAAGTGAATCCCACAAAAAAAGGATGGAGGCTTTGGATTTTGCTATAGATTTCGATGATGGGCAAGATTTTAGGGGCCTAGCTTTTTGCGACATAGCGATAATTGGAGTTTCAAGATCATCAAAAACTCCCCTATCAATGTTTCTTGCTAGCAGGGGATTTAAGGTGAGCAATATTCCTATTTTGGTCGATTCAAAAGTTCCCAAAGAATTATTTGAAATTGACCCTGATAAAATTTTTGGCCTTACCATTGATAAGGGTATTCTTAAAAAAATCAGAGAAGAAAGACTCAAATCTTTGGGCTTGTCGGTGGATTCACTCTATTCATCAGAAGAAAGAATCAATAAGGAAATCGATAACGCTCTTGAATTGATGAATGACTTGGGGTGCACTATTATAGATGTTACTTTCAAGTCTATCGAAGAAACTTCAGAAATTATTATCAACAAACTATATAAAAATAAAGGAAGGGAAAAATTATGAGCACAAAATACGTTTACAATTTCGACGAAGGCAACAAAACAATGAGAGACCTTCTCGGCGGCAAGGGTGCAAACCTAGCAGAAATGACAAATATGGGTATTAATGTACCTTACGGTTTTTCTGTAACTACTGAAGCATGTATCAGATATTACAAAGAAGATAAGAAGCTTTGGGATGCACTTAACGATGAAATCACCAACCATATCAAAGACCTTGAAGCCCACAATGGCAAGAGCTTTGGTAATAACGAAGACCCACTTCTAGTATCAGTTAGGTCTGGTGCGCCTATATCAATGCCTGGTATGATGGATACAATACTTAACCTTGGTCTTAACGATATAGCTGTTAAGGGTCTAGAAAATAAGACAAACAACAAGAGATTTGCTTATGATTCTTATAGAAGATTCATCCAAATGTTCGCTGACGTTGCTATGGGACTTGATAAAAATAAATTTGAAGAAGTCCTAACTGCTAAAAAAGAAGAAAAAGGCGTAGCTACTGACCACGACCTTGTAGCAGAAGACTTCGTTGATGTTGTAGAAAAATACAAGAAAGTTTACAAAGAACTTGCGGGCGTTGAATTCCCACAAGATCCTAGAGAACAACTTGACCTTGCTATTTCAGCCGTATTTTCTTCATGGAATAACCCTAGAGCTATCCTTTATAGAAAATTAAACGAAATTGATGATAAAATGGGTACAGCTGTTAACGTTCAAACCATGGTATTTGGTAACATGGGCGAAACTTCTGGTACTGGTGTAGCTTTCTCTAGAAACCCAGCTACAGGAGAAAACGTTCTTTATGGTGAATACCTAATGAATGCCCAAGGTGAAGACGTAGTAGCAGGTGTTCGTACACCAGAACCAATAAGCCACCTTCACGAATTAATGCCTGAAGTTTACGATGAATTTTATAATACAGCTCAAACTCTTGAAAAACACTACAAAGACATGCAAGATATGGAATTTACTATCCAAGAAGGTAAACTTTATATCCTTCAAACTAGAAATGGTAAGAGAACTGCCCAAGCAGCTGTCCAAGTAGCAGTAGATATGGTAGAAGAAGGATTAGTTGACGAAAAAGAAGCTCTATTAAGAGTAAATCCTCAAGACTTAGACGGTCTTCTCCACCCTACATTTACACAAGCAGCTGTAGATAAGGCAGAATCTCTAACAGTAGGTCTTGCAGCATCTCCAGGAGCGGCTGTAGGTAAGATTGCTTTCTCTGCCCCAGAAGCAGCTAAGAGAGCAAAAGATGGTGAAACTGTAATCCTTGTTCGTGAGGAAACAAGCCCAGAAG
>NZ_CAUPFR010000131.1:0-3883 GCF_963510575.1 uncultured Anaerococcus sp.
TACTTATAATGCTTGCCATTATAATTTTTATACTATATATAATTTTTATAAGTTCATATCAATTATGGGTTCTTTGACTTTTCATATTTTAGAAGTATATTATATAGGTAAGTTATAAATATTTGCGTCATTAGCTCAGCTGGATAGAGCGTCTGGCTACGGACCAGAAGGCCTGGAGTTCGAATCTTCAATGACGCGCCAAGCTTATTTTAGAAACGTTATTCGATTAGCGTTTCTATTTTTTTATTTTAGATAATATTGCTTGGATTTTATAAATTTTTTTATTTCTTAATATAAATTTAATAATTTTACCATTGTTTGTCCACAAAAAGGGTATATATTACTTTATAGGAGGAGAATATGAGTAATAGATCTTATAAAAATTCTAGCGGAAGATTTTCATCTTTTGCTGCTGCTTTAATCGGCGCTGTTGTTGGTGGATTTGTTGTATATTTCCTACTAACTGGAGTCGGTTTAAATAATAAAGAAGTAAGTAATAATACAAAACAAATAGAGACAAAGCAAGAGGATTCAAAACCTATCGAAATTAAGGAAAATGAGTCTATGGAATCAGTTGTGGTCAAAAAATCAATTGATTCTGTGGTTGGTATCAACACTGTTTCAAAGGTTACTAGACAATCATTTTTTGGACCTCAATCAGGTTATGTTGAAGGTATTGGTTCTGGCTCTATTGTAAGCGAAGATGGCTACATTGTGACAAATTCCCATGTGGTTAGCGATGGAGAAGCCAAGGAGATTAATGTTTTATTCAATAATGGTGAAACAGCTCCGGCTCAATTAGTTTGGAACGATGCGTCTTTGGACTTAGCTATAATCAAGGTTGATAAAAATAATAAAAACCTAAAGGCTATTGACCTTGGAGATTCTGATAAGATGGGCGTTGGTGATAGGGTTGTTGCCATTGGTAATCCTCTTGGTTTCCAACTCCAATCTACTGTAACATCTGGTATTATTTCAGGTCTTAACAGGTCTGTTTCCTTTAATACTGGAGTTCAAATGGATGGTTTGATGCAGACAGATGCAGCCATTAACTCAGGTAACTCTGGTGGAGCCTTGCTAAACTCTAAGGGTGAGTTAATTGGTATAAACACTGCTAAGGCAGGAAATAGCGATGGAATTGGTTTTGCAATTCCTATAAATACAGTAAAACCAGTTATTGATAAGATAAAGGAAAAAGGAAAAATTGATTCAGTTTATCTTGGTATAACAGGTCAGTCTTTGGATTACCTAAGACAATTACAATACCTAAAGGATACTATCAAGGCTAAAAGTGGTATATATGTTGTAAGCGTCTTTACAGATGAAAAAACCATCAAGGAAGGCGATGTAATAACAGCAATAGACGGCAAAGCTGTAAAGGATATGGGAGCCCTAAAGAAGATTCTTTTAGGCTATAACCTTGGAGACACTGTTAAACTAACAATAGAAAGAAATGGCAAAGAAAAGGAAGTTGACTTTAAATTTACAGTTGATTCTTCAAATGTAGATGAATATAAGTCTGCAAAACCAAGCAAATCTATGGAAAATAGGGAAGAGATGACAAATCCATTTTTCAATCTTCCATAAAAACAAAGTGAAAGGGCAGCTAATTTTAGTTGCTCTTTTTTTGTCTAGAGGTCATTAAGAATAAAAAATTAATAGGGAAAAATCATTTGCGGGGTCAAGAAAATTTCTTGACATGGCTAGTATAAGCGTGTATAATACAGGAGTCAAGTAAAAATATTGACAGGTGATATGATGGAGAAAATAGTAAAAGTAGCCCAGCTATACGATGTGTATGGCCCACTTCTAAATGACAAACAAAGAGATGTTATAAATTGCTATTACAACGAAGATTTATCCCTTCAAGAGATTGCCGATAGTGACGGTAAGAGCAAACAGGCGATTTCAGATATGATTAATAGGAGTGTGGATAAATTATTTGAGTTTGAAAATGAGCTTTCTTTACTAAAAAGCAAGAATGAACTTAAGGCTTCTCTTTTTGAAATAAGAGAGCTGATTGAAAGTTCAAATAATAAAGAAGCAATTCAGAGATTAACAGAAATTATTGAACAGATTTAGGAGCGTATATGGTTTTTGAAAGCCTTTCGGATAGACTCCAAGCAGCCCTTGGAAAACTAACGGGAAAAGGAAAATTAAACGAAAAAGACATTGACACTGCCATGAGGGAGATAAGATTATCGCTCCTTGAAGCAGATGTTAATTACAAGGTTGTAAAAGACTTTGTCAAGACTATTAAGGAAAGATCGCTAGGCGCTGAGGTGATGAATTCACTTTCTCCAGGACAGATGGTAGTTAAAATCGTAAATGAAGAGCTAACAAGTCTTATGGGTAAGGAAAACTCAAAGCTTGCCCTAAAAGGTGGGACACCACATATGGTAATGATGGTAGGTCTTCAAGGTTCTGGTAAGACTACTCATTCTGGCAAACTTGTGAAAATGCTAAAAAAGGACAACAGAAATCCTATGTTAGCAGCCCTTGATATCTACAGACCTGCAGCCATTGAACAATTAAAGGTCGTAGGTAAACAAGCAGATACCTTTGTATTTGAAAAGGGTAAGGAAAATCCTGTAAAAATTGCCAAAGAGGCCAAGGATTATGCGAGAATCAACAATTTCGATACAGTAATCCTCGATACAGCAGGTAGGCTTCAGATAGATACTGACCTTATGGATGAGCTTAAGGCTATTAAAGAAGCAGTAAAACCTGATGAAATCCTCTTGGTTGTGGATGCCATGACAGGTCAGGAAGCGGTAAATGTTGCAAAATCCTTTGATGATTATCTAGATATAACAGGAGTAATCCTTACAAAATTAGATGGTGATGCAAGGGGTGGTGCGGCTTTATCAATCAGACAAGTTGTGGGCAAACCTATCAAATTTATAGGTGTAGGTGAAAAACTTGACGATTTAGAGCCTTTCTATCCAGACAGGATGGCAAGTAGAATCCTTGGAATGGGTGATGTACTTTCGCTAATAGAGAAGGCTGAAGAACAATTTTCCTTAGAAAACGCTAAAAAACTCGAAGAAAAGATGAGGGAACAGACTTATAGTTTGGATGATTTCATGGAACAAATCCAACAAATTAGAAATATGGGTCCCCTAGAAGACTTATTATCGATGATACCTGGAGTAAATTCAAAAATGCTTAAAGGTGTTAATGTGGATGATGCAGGCTTTGATAAGATTGAAGCTTTGATAAATTCCATGACTAAGGAAGAAAGAGACAAGCCTGAGATTATTGGCAATAGCAGAAAAAACAGGATTGCAAATGGTTCTGGAGTAGATGTTCGTGAATTAAATAAACTCTTAAAACAATTTAAAGAGCTTAAAAAAATGATGAAAAAAATGAGCGGACTACAGAAAAAAGGAAAAAGAGGCAGAGGCTTTCCAAAGATGCCTTTCTTTTAAAAAATAAGGAGGAAAAAATGGCAGTAAAAATTAGATTAAAAAGATTAGGACAAAAGAAAAAACCATTCTATAGAGTGGTAGTAGCAGACTCTAGAAGAGCTAGAGACGGTAGATTTATCGAAGAAATCGGTTATTATAACCCAGTTTCTGAACCAAAAGTATTTAGAGTTGACAACGAAAAAGCTAAACAATGGATTAAAAACGGTGCTCAACCTACATCTATTGTAGAAAAGCTATTCAAAGACAATGATGTATTAGCATAATTATGAAAGAATTAGTAGAATTAATCGTAAAAGAATTAGTAACAGACAAAGAAGCTGTAGAAATTGTGGAAAATCGTGAGGGCAGCGAGGTTAATATTTTAATCAAGGTTGCCGAAGAAGATAAGGGTAGGGTAATCGGAGTTAGGGGCAATATCATAAACTCCATTAGAACTATCGCAAGAAGTGCAG
>NZ_CAUPFR010000132.1:0-3748 GCF_963510575.1 uncultured Anaerococcus sp.
GGTATATCCTTGGTGTTTGAGATTTTGTCAGGGCGTCTTTCAAATATGACCCGTCATTTAAGGCCTTTTGGTAGTCTTTCCATGACATATAGTCCCTAAGATTAAGAGTTTCTGCTGGGTCTATTTCATTGGCAGTTGAAACAAAGTCCCCTGTATAGTTTCCGTAATGTAATTTTGCCTGCAAGACATTTCCATCTTGGTCAATTATTGGATTTGAGTAGGCCAAGTCATCGGCGCTTGATACAAAGGGATAAAAGACCTTTATTTTTTTTGCTGGGCCCTTATTTTCTATTATATATTGGTCCTTTAGTAAGGCTCTTTTTGGGCTTTGGTCTCCAATATTTGTAGTGAAGAAATCAAAAGTTAATTTACGACTAGCATTTAAATCATCCTTATAATCGGAAGAGCCTAGGATGAGCGGAAGGATTGGTCCTTCGTATTTCATAAATGATTCGGCTTCGTCAGTTGTGACTTCTTTGGATGGCCCTCTAGAAGAACTGCCAGGCAGTCTATCTTTCAAAAAGCTAACAGAAACAATGACTAGAGATAGGCAGGCTGCAAGGCCGGCCATTTTTTTCCAAGAAAAGCCTTTATTCTTAGCCTTTGTGGTCGGGTCAATAGTTTCTCCCTCTCTTGACTTATAGGCATCTTCTTCTAGGTCACCTATAGCCTTAAAGAGAATTTCTGCATTTTTATTTTCCCTATTTTTCATAATAGCTCCTCGCTTTCTAAGATATTTCTTAGTTTTTTTCTAAGTCTATGTAGCCTAGTTACTAGATTGTTGTACTTGTAGTTTGAATTTGAGGCGATTTCCTTGATTGGCATGGCGTAGAAATAACGCTGTAGAAAGATTATTTTATCTTCGTCAGATAAGTTATTAACAAAGTCATTTAAAACCCTTAACAAATCCCTATAAATGACCTCTTCTTCCAAATCATAAAAACTAGGGATAATCTCATCTAGCTCGTCAAGTATCAAGGGGATTTGACCTCCTCCCCTTTTTTCCGCATGAATTTTACGAAAGCAATCAAGGGATAAATTTCTCGTAATTTTTGCCAGAAACAGTTTGAAAACATTAGGATTTTGAGGTGGAATAGCCCTCCAAGTCTCTAGGTAGGTGTCGTTAACGCATTCCTCTGCACTTTGGTAATCTCTCAAAATATTGTTACTAATTCCAAAGCAATAGGGTCTATATTTTAGGTCAGTTTCTTTGATTGCAGCTTCATTCCTATCAAAATATAATTTGATTATGTCCTTATCATCCATAAAATCTTTCCCCCCCTCTATCCTATAAGACGTATATTACTAAAAAATATTACATAGAGCTTGTAAGAATCATTGCTCACAAACTCTATATAAATAATCTACTTATATAACTTTATTAAAAAGATTTTATTAGTTCTAATTTATTAAAAGGAGTTGTAACTACATCAATAGTATCTCCATCATCATCAAAAAATTCAACTTCACATTTTTCCCATCTTAGCCTAACCTAATACTATGAAATTTTTTTCTAATAAAAAGATTCAGCTATTTGCAAATACAAATCAGTAAATATTGAATTTTTTCTGGTAACAAGAGATAAATCATGGACTAGATTGAAATCTTCTAGGTCAACAACCATGAGAACACCTTCTTCTAGTTCTTTTTTTACACAAGATTCAAAAATAAAACTTATGCCACAATCCGACCTGAGCATTTCTACTATGGAACGCATATTATTTATTTCTATGATATTTGCAAAATCTTTCGTATTAATATTGTCCATGCTTAAAAAATTTTTTAATATAGCTAAGGTACCAGAACCGTCTTCCCTAATAATAATTCTTTCATCTAATAAGTCTGTTAGCTTTTTTACTTGTTTTTTAAACTTGTGATCCTTGTGGCTGATGCAAACAATCCTATCGCTTTTGTATTTTTTAATAAAATAATCACTAGATTTTATAAATCCCTCTATAATGGCAAAGTCTATCTTCCCACTATCAATATCACTTAAAATTTCGTCCGTATTTTCATAATAAATATGGAAATCACAAGAAGGTTTTTCTTTAATCAATGCTATAAGCTTATCCAATATTAGATATTCACCGACCGACCTGGTAAAACCCAAGGAAATTTTTTCACTCTTAGTTTTTTTCTCAGTTAATATCATCTTCAACTTATCTTGATCATTTGACATAGAAAGCAAAGCAGATTTTAGAATCTTGCCCTCATCTGTTAGACACAAATTCCTCTTACTTCTATAAAAAAGTTTACAATTGTAATAGGTTTCTAAGTATTTAATATGAGTAGATATGGCTGGCTGTGTTATATTAAGGCTTTCAGCCGCCCTTGTAAAATTCATATATTTACATACTTCCAAAAAACTTTCTATCCTAAAATCTAACATAGTATCCTCCACATCTATCATAACAAATTTTTATCACATAGTAAATAATTATAATTTTACATTATATCTATTTATTATATAATAAAAAAAGTGAAAGGAGAATATATGATAAAATCTATAGAAAAAAATATAAAAGGGATTATTCTCTGCCTTATAATTGCAATAATATCCCAAATAATCGGCAAAAAAATCCCACTAGTTGGCCCAGCAGTCTTTGGCATTCTAATTGGAATGGCCCTAGGTCAAATTATAAAAGACAAAAAACCTTATATGGGCGGTGTGAGATTTACATCAAAGAAAATCCTTCAATATGCTGTAATCCTCCTTGGATTTGGTCTTGATCTTGGAATTGTTTTAAAAACTGGAAGAGAATCACTTCCAATCATCCTATCTACCATATCAACATCACTTATAATCGCATACATAGCCTACAAGGCTGGACTTATAAAAGGAAATATCGCAACACTTGTTGGCGTTGGCTCATCAATTTGTGGAGGTTCTGCAATTGCTGCAGCCGCCCCAGTTATAGATGCAGATGAAGATGAGATAGCCCAAGCTATATCTGTTATATTCTTTTTTAATATCTTAGCTGCTATTTTATTTCCAAGCCTAGGCCGTATGATTGGATTTTCTACTACCGACGGTCATGCCTTTGGTATATTTGCAGGATCTGCTGTTAATGATACATCATCAGTTACAGCGTGCGCATCAACATGGGATACAATATTTAATCTAGGTAGCCAAACACTTGACAAGGCTGTAACAGTAAAATTGACTAGGACTCTAGCAATAATTCCAATATGCTTAGGACTAGCCTTCATTAGAATGAGAAATGCTGAACAAGAAGCTAATAAAAAAATATCTATAATACAAATTTTTCCATTCTTTATAATCTACTTCATCCTTGCAAGTTTGATTACAACCATAGCCCTAGCCAAAGGAGTAAATATTGAATTTTTCAAACCCTTTAAGGACTTATCCAAATTTTTTATTGTAATGGCAATGTCAGCTATTGGTTTTAATAGCGATATAGTAAAGCTATTAAAATCAGGAGCTAAGCCACTAGCTTTAGGGGGAGTGTGCTTTATATCAATCACATCCATAACCCTAATACTAGAAAAAGTTCTAGGCATCTTATAATCTTTTAAAAACTGACCTCCTTTAGTTAGTTTTTTGGTCTAACTTTTGGGGGTCAGTTCACTAATTGATCACATTTTTAATTTATTTTTTATTCATATAAATTTAAATCCAGTATTCCTATAAGCTAACTTGCTCTTCCATATTGTTTCTTATTCTTTTAAAAATATCCAAATGAATTTCGTGAGTAAAATTTTCTATTAAAATTTCATAGCTATCATC
>NZ_CAUPFR010000133.1:0-3711 GCF_963510575.1 uncultured Anaerococcus sp.
GAGCGAGCTTCATACTTTCAAGGCAGGCTTCGAGTTTTTCAACTTCAACTTCTCTATCTGGGTCATAGTCCCTACATGACTCTCTATTTTTTGTATTTGATCTCTCAACAATTATAGCCTCTACATAAAATTGAATAAAGATTTAAAATAATAATTGACAAAAATTAAATAAGGTAGTATTCTCAAGTTGAAAAATACTAATGAAAAAGTTTACAAGATAGTGGTTTAGCCGTGGATATTATGGACTTTAAATATTTGGAATATATGTACGATATTAGCGATTTTTTCATAAAAGTTCAAAAAGCAGGAGAACCTTTTGTTTTTGCCTAAATATAATGTCAGCTAAAATACTAAAACTACAAGAAATAAAGGCTAACGAAAGTAAAGTAGTTTCTAGAAAATCTAGTCAAAGCAATAGTTGCAATACTAGAAGTTCAATAAGCATTATGTGCAAATAATTATTACTGATATAAACGATAGTGTATACTATTACTTGAAAGGCTAAAAAGTTAATAGTTATTGCTTGTGATTAGCCTTGAATTACGAAAGAAACTATTAAACAATAAGACCTCCTTAAAGTGAAATATAATTTTAGGAGGTCTTTTATTACAAATGGAGATGATTATATGGATGTTATTAATGTAAAAAATCTTTTTCATTCTTTTGATGGGAAAAATTATACTTTAAAAGATATATCTTTATCATTAAAAAAAGCCGAGTCAATTGCAATTATGGGACCTTCTGGTTCAGGAAAGTCTACTCTTCTTTATTGTTTATGTGGAATGATAAGGGCTAGTAAGGGAGAGATTTTATTTTTAAACAAAGATATTAGAACACTTTCCTCGAAAAAGTTAAATGAATTGTATAGAAAAAATTTTGACTTTATATTTCAGGATATTAACTTAATTCCTGTCTTAAATGTAGAAGAAAACATTGAGCTGAAAAATAGTCTTATCAAAAAAAGACTAAATATGAAAGAATTAAAAGAAACTTTGCATCTGTTAAATTTAAGTGGTAAAGAGAAGTCTTATCCAGCAGAATTGTCTGGTGGTCAACGACAAAAAGTTGCCATAGCCAGGGCCCTTTTATTTAAACCAGACCTTATTTTTGCAGACGAACCTACAGGGGCACTGGATACCAATTCTTCTTACAATGTTTTGAAGGAAATGAAAAAGCTGAATGATATAGGTACAAGCACTATAGTTGTAACACACGACCCTAACGTAGCGATTCAAATGGACAGAGTACTATTTTTGCTTGATGGTCAGATTAGTCAAGAAATTAATAAGCCAAGCATCGAAAAGATTTTAGAAATTTTTACAGATCTTGAAGAAAACAAGAAATTAGGAGGGAAAGATTAAGATGAAAGTAAAAATTGCTATAAGGATGATTTGGAAAAATAAGCTAGTTAACTTATGGATGTTTTTATCTATGACATTAATCTCTATAACTCTAAGTTTAACATCTGCGTGGTATTTGGCTACATTAAACCCAAATAATGATTTAATTTTTTCTACATTTAATAGAAAAAAAAATAATCTTATACTTGGAGATATAGTGAATGGATCTCAACTTCAATTTTTAATGATTTTATTTTTTGGATTTTTACTTTTAATAGGGACAATTTATTTTTCGATAAAGCAGGAAGATAAAGATTGGGCTCTTTTAAAACTTAATAGTCTAAATAATAAGGAGATTATTGAAATTCTTTTATTTAGAACTTTAATTTTAAATATTATAGCTTCGGTTCTTGGAATATTTTTGTCTAGATTTTTTATAAAAGCTTATGTAAAGTTTTTCTTTTATTTTATTTTCAAGCCAGGATATGATAGTCTTTTAATGGTTAATCTAAGACCAGGATTACAATCTAGCGTAATAAGTTTATTAGCTATTTTTGTTATGGTTATTATAGCAAGTTTAACAGCAAGCATAAATGTTATAAAGACAAGACCTATAGATCTATTTATTAAATCAAACGAGATAGCAACTCTTAGCAAGAGAAATATTATTCTAAGAGCTATTATTGGTTTAATATTATTTTTCATATTTCTATATTATACTTTAATTAAGCCGGTAGAAACAGGGACTATAATAGATATTCAAGGAGTTGGAGCTTTAGCGATAGCTCTTGTTATAATTGTGGCCCCTATATTGATTCCGAAATTTTCTAGTTTAATAGCAAAAGTCTTGGTGTTAAAAAATTCGGCATTAGCTTCTTATTGTAGAGGCCGAGTTTTAATGAATACACAAAAAAATCTTTCGCTTGCCACACCCATTCTTTTAGCAGTTATAATACCTTCGATTTTTGCACTTTTTTCAGAGGCAAGTGTAGTAAGGATGAATAGAGAGTATAATGCTCAAAATAAGAAAATGGGAGAAGGGATATATGCCATTATAAATCCAACAAAAATAGATGCTTATGCTCAAGAAAAGCTATTAGAGATTAAGGGTACACAAGATTTAATAATTACAAACACTTTAAGCTATTATGATGCTGCAGAAGATGATCATTATGTAGGAGTTAATTACATCAATGATAAGAGTCTTATGGTTAATTTAGACCTCGAGGCAGGAAGTATAGATAATATATCTAAAAATAAGATTGGTGCAAGTAATGATTATGAACTTGGAGATGAAATAAAAATTACATATTATAATGGAGAAGAGAAGACATATGAGGTAGTTGCAGTTTTTGGATCCGTACCGTATCTTCTATTGCCTAAAATATATCTTGACTACAATACTAATGAATTTTTGCCAGGTCTCGACAAGATAAACAATAAGATTTACATAAATAACTTAAGTCTTGGAAAACTCGAATTGGAAAAGGAAGTTCTAAAAATTTTACCTAATGCGAGAGTTTTAAAAGGTTCAGAAGATGTAAATGAATATTTGAAAAATTTTTCTAATCATGAATTTGAAACAATAAAATTTCTTTATTTTCCTTGCATGATTTTAGCATTAGTAATTATTGCTCAAAACATAATATCTTTAATTTCTTTTAAAGAAGATGATTTTAAATTATTATTTAGAATGGGCTTTACTAGAGGGGAAATAATTCTAGAAAATTTAGTAGAAATTCTGGCTACTATTTTTTCCGCCAATATTATGATAATTATGGTAATTTCTATAATGTTGGTTAAATTTACCAAGGAATTTAGTATAAATGAAATTACTATAGGAGCAAATCTTCCAATTAAAGTGTGTCTATATTTAAATATATTTTTTATTATAATATGTATCTTTATTACTGTAATAGTTTGTTTGTTGAAGACAGAGAAAACTAGAATGGTGGATAGGCAAATTTAAAAGGCTTGAATATTATGAAAATTACAGATTTATTGCAAATAGAGGTAAAAAAGTTTGTTTTTTGGTAATTATATATACACTATATCCAGCTATGGATATAGTGGCTGCATTGCAGCTAGCTACAAGTGTAGATATGCCTATTGTAGGCAATGTATTCTCCTTTATTAGATATTTAATAATAGCTATGTTTTTTAATATTTACGCAAAGCTTGGGGCGAAAAACCTTGTTGAGGCTTATAACACTGCCATGGAGCTTGGCTATATCAAACCCATAATGTAAAAAACTAGGTCCATAAATGTGAACCTAGTTTTCTTTTTATCAGTCTTTTGAAATTATTTTATAAATGGCGTCAGAAGATTTTCTTTTTTTATCGCGAATTTTGTCGTCCTTGGCGTAACCTA
>NZ_CAUPFR010000134.1:0-3702 GCF_963510575.1 uncultured Anaerococcus sp.
TTAGCCAATGATACAAACCAAGATTTAGACCTTGACCTCATAAGAGATAGGGCAGAAAAAACCATAGAAGAAGTCCTAAGGGTAGAAAATTTTACAGAAAATGCTGAAGTTTCCCTTTCTATAGTGGATATGGAAACCATCCACAGGCTCAACAAGGAATATAGGGATGTGGATAGGCCAACAGATGTTCTTTCATTTCCCATGGATGAAGAAGGCTATGATATGGAGGGAAATCCTATTTTCCTCCTTGGAGATATAGTGATTTGCCTAGACGTGGCAGAAACCCAAGCAAAAGATTTTGGCCACTCACTTGAAAGAGAGATGATGTATCTCATTTGCCATTCAACTCTACATCTTTTAGGCTATGACCATATAGAAGATGAGGACAAAAAAGAAATGAGAGCCAAAGAAAAAGAGGTTATGAAAAACCTAGGAGTTTTTAAATAGATTAATGGATAAAGACTACGACGACCTTAAAGAAAATTTAAAAAAGGAAATCCTTGAGGAACTCAAAAAGGGCGAGGGCGAGGACTTTAAGCCCCTTAAATTGACCCATGGGCAAAAATTCTTAAAGGGTTTTGATTATGCCTATGAGGGTCTGGTTTATGCTATTAACCACGAAAAAAATATGAAATTTCATATTTGGGCTTCAATCCTGGTCCTAATTGCATCTTTATTTTTCAACCTATCTAGGGTTGAAATGATGTTTTTAGTATTCTCCATTGCCTTTGTTATTGCCCTTGAGCTATTAAATACAGCCTTGGAAGAGGTTGTGGATCTTGCAAGTGGGGGCAAATATTCAAAATTAGCCAAGGCAGGCAAGGATGTATCAGCAGCTGCGACCTTTATTGCGGCCTTAAATGCAGGATTTGTTGGCTATCTCATATTTTTTGACAAGTTCTTAAATTTTTACGATTCAGTTATCCTAAAAATTGCTAGACGACCTTCACATTTAGCTTTGATTACTATTTCCTTAGTCATAATTTTGACGATTTTTCTTAAGGGAGTTTTTTATGAGGGCCACGGCACAGCCTTTAAGGGTGGTTTTGTTTCAGGTCATACATCGGTTGCCTTTTGCTTATCAACAATTGGCATTCTTTTAGTAGGAGAACCTCTGGTGAGGCTCCTTCTTGTGGTGCTTGCCCTTATAGTTGCAGAATCTAGATACGAAGCTGATATCCATTCAACAAGCGAAATCATAAGGGGAGCCATCCTTGGTACATCCATGGCCATGGCTATATTTGGGATATTTTCATGATAGAAATAAAAGAATTAATAAAAAAAGCCTTAGAGATTAAATCAAGAGCCTATGCTCCTTATTCAAATTTCCATGTGGCTTGTGTAGTTATGACCAAGTCTGGCAAGATTTTTGAGGGGATAAATATAGAAAATTCTGCCTATTCTCCAACACTTTGTGCAGAAAGAAATGCCTTATCTACAGCCATTACCCACGGGGAAAGAGAATTTGTCTACATAGTAATAACAGGCGATAGTGACTATACATATCCTTGCGGAGTTTGCAGGCAGTTTATAAGAGAATTTGCGGACTGCGACACGAGGATAGTTGTGGCAAAGGATTCTGAAAATTACAAGACTTATACCATTGACGAACTCTTGCCAGAAAGTTTTAGCAAAAAGGATTTAAAATGAAATCAGGATTTATATCGGTAGTTGGCAGGGCGAATGTTGGTAAATCAACTCTTATGGAAAAGATTCTAAAAGAGAAGATTTCCATTATTTCAAACAAGCCCCAAACTACCAGAGATAAGATAAATATAATATACAATGACGATGACAGCCAGCTTATTTTTATAGATACGCCAGGCATCCAAAAGCCAAGAAATGTCCTCCAAGAAAGGCTTTTAAGTTTTTCTAAGGATT
Organism: uncultured Anaerococcus sp.; assembly: GCF_963510575.1. Taxonomy (GTDB): domain Bacteria; phylum Bacillota; class Clostridia; order Tissierellales; family Peptoniphilaceae; genus Anaerococcus. The sequence continues at coordinate 1,882 of NZ_CAUPFR010000134.1, forward strand.
CTCTAAACGAATCAGACGTCGTAACCTATGTGGTTGACGAATCTAAGGAAATTGGCAAGCTTGATCAGATGATAATTGACGAACTCAGAAAGGTAAGAGTTCCGATAATTCTTTTGATAAATAAAATTGACCTCTTAAGTGAAGAGGAAATCGAAGAAATAAAAAATCTCTACCAAGAAGTGGGACTTTTCAACAAGATTATTCCTATTTCTGCCTTGGATGATAAAAATATTGAGGTCTACATAGAGGGGGTAAAATCCTACCTAGATGAGGGGCCAGCCTACTATGATAGGGAAATGATTACAGACAGGACTGAGAGATTTGTTGTAGCTGAAATTATCAGGGAAAAGGCCCTAAGACTCTTGTCAGAAGAAGTTCCTCATGGTCTAGCAGTGAGGATTGATGATTTTAAACAAAGGGAAGATAAGAATTTGATTGATATAAGGGCGACAATTATTGTTGAAAAAAATTCCCACAAGCAGATTGTTATCGGCAAAAACGGTAAAATGATAAAGCAAATTGGTATTGACGCAAGAAGCGAGATAGAGACCTTTTTAGACTCAAAGGTCAATCTTCAGCTTTGGGTCAAGGTAGAAAAAGATTGGCGAAAGAAAGAAAAGTTGGTGGATAGGTTTGGCTACGGCAGACCTTAAGAACATCAGGGGCATAGTTCTCAGGGAATTTAAATACAAGGAATCTTCGAAAATTATCGAGGTTTTCACTGAATCTATGGGCAAGATTTCCATATCTTGCCAGGGCGTTTTAAAGAAAAATGCCAAAAACTTGGCTCTTACAACTAGGTTTATCCTAGCCTCCTTTGACCTATACAAGTCTGGCAAGGATTTTTATGGGCTCAGAGAGGGTCTCGTTTTAAATCCCTACTATAAATCAAATAAAAATTTTGATATAATATTATATAAATCTGCAATTTGCGATTTATTACTGAGGACAATTGATAACATCCAGATAGAAACGGTTTTTACCCTCCTTATAAAGAGTTTCGACGCCTTTGAAGAGGCAGAAAAAAATCAGGTGAATATATTTTTAGGATTTCTTCTTAAATATATTTCATTTTCAGGTTTTAAACCAAACTTTAAAACTTGTGGGATTTGTGGTAAAAATATAAGAGGAAAATACTTGTACTTTTCACCGGGCGAATCATCTGCGATTTGTGAAAAGTGCAAGGATGAGATTTTTGATAGGGTCTTTTTGACCTATGAAGAATTCGTATATTTCAACAAGCTTCTTTATACAAAATCTGAAGAACTTGAAGATATAAAATTGGTAGAATCTTACCCCAAAATTGGCAAAATAATAATAGACTATTGCCTAAAAAATTTAGACCTTGGAACCTATCCATCTATGGAATGGGTCAAAAAGGCACTCGAAAGGAATGTAAATGTACTTTGAAGATTTAATACTAAAACTAGAGGAGTATTGGAAAGACCAAGGCTGTTCGGTCATGATTCCATACGACATCGAAAAGGGTGCAGGAACTATGAACCCTCACACATTTTTAAGGGCCTTAGGTCCTGAACCATGGAAGGTTTGCTATGTTGAGCCATCCAGAAGACCTGCAGATGGTAGGTACGGAGAAAATCCAAACAGACTTTACCAACACCACCAGATGCAAATTTTGTTAAAACCAACCCCATCTAATATCCAAGACTTATATTTAAAATGTCTTGAAACTATAGGTATAGATCCAAAAAAACACGATATTAGGTTTGTTGAAGACAACTGGGAATCTCCAACCCTAGGTGCCTGGGGACTTGGTTGGGAAGTGTGGCTTGACGGTATGGAAATTACCCAATTTACATA
>NZ_CAUPFR010000135.1:0-3628 GCF_963510575.1 uncultured Anaerococcus sp.
AGGCAGAACCATCTACATCTCCACTTGAAAGGGCTCTTGGTGCAAAAATCCCATTTTCTTCAAACAATTTAAGACCGGCTTTTTCACATTCAAAAAATGAAGCATCTTTATTTTTGTGAACCTTTAAAAAATATGAACCTCCATCAGCATCTAGCTTATATGTATCATTTACATCTCCACCGGCTAATACACTTATATTTCTTACATTGTTAATAGGTAATAATTCTATAATCTTTTCCATATGCTCCCCTATTCTTTCTTTACTAATAATTTACTACAAAAAAATAAATTTACTAGAAAAATCCCCCAATCTCTAAGGATTGAGGGATGAATATTATTTCAAACTCTTTTCTGCAATTTTTATTAGTTCTTCTGATTCTTTTATTAGTTTCAAAAGTTGACCTTTGACACCAGCTACCTTTTCTGGCGCCATTTTGAGTAGGAGTTTAGCAGCTTCTACTTGAATCTTATTTCTTCTAACAGCTTCTTCTAATTTTGCCCTAGTATCCTTAGATGATTCTTTTTTATTATTAGCCTTAGCTTTTGCCTTGCCAAAATCCATTGTATATTCACCAACAAGTCCTACTGCCTTGCTTCCAGACTTATCTGCATATCCAAATTCTACTGCAGCATAATTCAAGTCAGACGAATTAATTATAGCTAGTCCCATACGGTCATATTCTGGGTCCAAGATTATATGAAGGTGAGCATTGCCGTTATTATAAACACCATTTGATTCAATTAGGAGTTGATATTCGCTCTTTCCACCGTAATTAGTTCTCTTTCCATAGGCCCATTGATTAAATGCCATTTCTGGTGTATAAGGCTCAGAATTATTAGCTAAAATTTCACCATAGGTTCTTGTGCCACTTGGAAGTACAGCTTTTGAGCAATCGCTACCATCAGGTCTTGTATGAGATAGGCCTGTCAAACTAACTTCGTATAGCCTTTGAATACCAATTTTTTCAAGATCTGTTGACCATTTAGTCCTGTTAATATACTCATCTTTAGAATTTATTCCTTTTGATTTTAGGTAATCTCTTAATTTAGTATTCTTAGAATTTGACTTTGAATCAAGAGTATATGGCACATTCTTATCCCACATATCAGACCTAATCTGCATAAGACCTCTAATGGCTGATGCTTTATTAGCTTCGTCTTGCTTAAGTGTAAAAGTTTGGCTCTTACTTTGGAACTTGTGTGTTTTTATGCCAAAATCAATCTTTGTACTTGCATAGGAAATACTTGCGCTTTGTGGGCTTGTAAGGCTTACAGCATTTACTGCTAGGCTTGCAAGTAAACTTAAGGCAATAATTTTCTTTGTATTTTTCATATAAACTCCTTTATATTTATTAGATATTTATATTATAACATATGTGGTTTTTTTATCAAAGTAATTCAACTAATAATTTTAATAATTTAATAAATTATTCACCATCAAAATAAGATAATATATCTTGATAAACAAGATCTTTATTAGTTTCGTTGAGAATTTCGTGCTTCATACCCTTGTAGGTTTTAGATTTTATGTCCTCATAGCCAAGTTCCCTTAAGAAATTTAGACTATCCTTAATCCCCTTTTCACCCTTAGTTATGATGTCATCTTCGCCGACCATATTGTAAATATCAAGCTTTGGATTTTTGCACTTGTATTTTGATTTTTGGCCCAAAAGCTTATTTACTTCTATAAGGGTTTTTGAATAACCGATTTTAAACTTAAATATCCTAAGAGGGTCATTGGCCTTTATATCTATATTTTGTGGACTATAACTAATAAAATCTAAACCCTTTGCACCTACAATTGCATCGATAAGCCTACTTTCAGCCTTATCTCCCAGGTAAAAACAACCCAGATTATAGTAACTTACACCCAGTCTTGCCGCCTTATTTACAGGCACAGTTCCAGTTATGATTAGCTTATCTAATAAATCATCATTTTCCCTTAAAAATAACCTTGCAATCATTGAACCCATAGAGTGGCCGAGCACGAAATATTTTAGATCCGGATATTCTTTTTTCATGTATTTAGCAATCATGACCTCATCATCAATTAGCTCTTCTGCCCTTTTCATATAGCCATTTGGATAGGCTGTAGAAATAGATTTGCCGTGGCCCCTGTGATCACCAATAACGACTATGTAGCCATTTTTGTTTAAAAATCTTGCAAAGTCCAAGTAATTTCCCGAATGTTCTGCTACACCGTGGATTAGCTGAACTATAGCTTTAGGATTTTCACAAGTAAGGATTCTCACAAAAGAATCAAACCCATCCGTATTTGTTAAATAGATTTCTTCATAGAAATCATCTTTTTTTACAGTCGCTCTTTTAAAAAACTTACTTGTCATGTCAAGCGATTTGTAACGGATATCCTGAATCCAAAAATAAATTTGTGGGATAAGTAAAATTAATAAAACAACAATTATCTTAACTAGCATTAGCATATCCTCCCTTCTGCCTTTTTCAAATCTTCCTTATTTTTGTAGTTGGCACTTGTTTTTATTATGATTTCCACGGCCTTAACCATTGTTTCTAAGCTCATTGAAGCCAGGCCATTTTTATCAACAACTTGGGCTGGTAAATATGGCACATGGATAAAACCAGCCGATATATTTTTGTATTTGCTTGCAAAATACAAGTCATTATACATTACAAAGTTGCAAACGTAGGTGCCGGCCGAGTTTGAAACAGATGCTGGTATTTCTTCTGCCCTTAGATCTTCTACAATAGCTTTAATTGGTAAAGTAGAAAAATATGCATTTTCCCCATCCCACCTGATTTTTTCATCAATTGGCTTCTTGCCATCGTTATCAGCAATTGAAGCGTCTGCTATATTTATGGCTACCCTTTCAACTGTGATGTCCGTCCTCCCACCTGCTTGGCCCAGTGAAATCACTATGTCAGGCCTTATTTGTTCAATTTTTCTTTCAATCAAATCAGCCGCCCTCAAAAAGGCTGTAGGTATTATTAATTTTTCTATTTTATTTCCATCAATTTCATCTGCAAGTTTTTCTAAGATTAGACTTGCAGGATTTATCTTTTCTCCACCAAAGGCATCAAAGCCCGTAATCAATATTTTCATAATCCACCTCTATATTTATTTACCATAAATCGCTGGTTTTTAAACAAAATAAAATAATTTTATAGTATAGTGATAAAAAAAGGAGGAAAAATGACTATGAAAGAAATTTCCGGTGATTATTTATTAAGACTTGACGATTCTTATAAAATTATAGATGTAAGAACTGAGGAAGAGTTCAAAAACGGCCATATAAAAAATGCAGTAAATGTGCCCCTTGATAAGATTATGGATAATAACTTTGATCTTGATAAGAATGACAAACTTGTTGTCCATTGCAGGACCAATGGTAGATCTAAACAGGCTTTGGCTATCCTAAGTGATTTAGGCTATAAAAACCTTAGCCTTGCCCCAGGTGTTGACCTATATCCATACGATTTAGTAAAGTAAAAATCCCTCATCCGAGGGATTTTCTTATAGTTTCTTGACTTTTTTTGCTTGAGGTCCTCTTGGGGCTTCAATTTTTTCAAATTCTACATTATCTCCAGTCTCAAGTTTTTTAAAATTTTCTTCAGATATTATATCCGAAAAATGAACAAAGAGGTCTTCCCC
>NZ_CAUPFR010000136.1:0-3613 GCF_963510575.1 uncultured Anaerococcus sp.
GTTCAGCGAGGAGTCATATATGATTATTTCTAAAGCCTATATCCTAAAAGCATCCAGAGATATAGTAGCGAATGAAGGCTTAGATGCCTTGAGTATAAGAAAACTTGCAAAAAATTGCAATGTAGCTGTAGGATCAATCTACAATTACTTTTCATCTAAGGATGAACTTATGATTAGCACAATTGAAAGTGTCTGGGAGGATATTTTTAGGATTGATGGTACCAGTGAGGATTGTGATGATTTTTTAAAGTATCTTTCGGATATTTTTGCCCACATCAGTTGTGGAATAAAAAAGTACCCAAACTTTTTTACCATCCACTCCCTTAGCTTTAAGTCTCAAAGCCTTGGCAAGGCCAAAAATTCCATGGATACCTATATAAGAAAAGTCAGAGAAAATATGGTTATGATTTTAGATAGTGATCCTAATATAAAAGATCATGCCTTTGACCATGACTTTACTAAGGATGATTTAATCAAATTTATCCTTTCGACAATGCTTTGTTTTATAGTTGATAAAAATTATGACAAGGACTTGCTTTTAAAAATTGTAAAAAAAACCTTATATTAAACCCGTTTATGGACGGGTTTTGTATAGAAATTGAATGAACATCGTTCAGCGAGGAGGAATTATGCAAGCAGTATTTGAAACCCTCTTTGATATTTTTTACCTAGGAACAGTTATCTTTCTTGGCACAAAAATGCTAAAAGAAGGCAAAAACGAAAAACAATACTATTTATTTGGAATTATGGCCCTGGTTTTAGGTTTTGGAGACGCCTTCCACCTAGTACCAAGAGCTATCGCCCTTAATACTACAGGTCTAGATAGTTTTACCAGGTCGCTTGGCTTTGGCAAACTAATCACTTCTATTACGATGACAATCTTTTACCTTCTCCTTTATTACGTCTGGCGAGTGCGTTATGAAGTTAAGAGACAAAAGGGCTTAAGCAGAGGAATATGGTTTTTGGCAATACTTAGGATTTTGCTAGTCCTTTGTCCAGAAAATAAATTTCTAGTAAATTCATCACCACTCGCCCGGGGTATTTATAGGAATATTCCTTTTACAATCTTGGGACTTATTATAATTATAATATTTTACCAAAAATCAAAGGAAACCAAGGATCTTGCCTTTAAAAACTTGTGGCTTACCATTGTGCTAAGCTTTGGTTTTTATTTGCCGGTAGTTCTTTTGGAAAATACCCTTCCAGTGATCGGTGCCCTCATGGTACCAAAGACTTGTGCCTATATCTGGACAGTTTTGATTGGTTACTGGGCAATGAAGGGAGAAAAAAATGACAAAAAAGTACTTTAAGACATCCTTTATTTACGCCTTTTTTGGCATATTTATAGGAGCTTTTTACAGGGAATACACAAAGTTTATCGGCTTTAAGGGCCATTCTAGTTTAGGCCTTGCCCACACCCACAGCTTGGTTTTAGGATTTTTCCTATTTATAATCCTAGCCTTGGCTGCAAAAAGTTTTGATTTAAAAGAAAACAAAAAAGAAAAAAAATTTTATACCACCTATAACTTTTCCTTGGTACTGGTTATAGGAACTTTAATAGCCAGAGGTTTTTGTCAAATCTATGGCCTTAACAATAGTGCTATAAGTGCGACCATATCCGGCGTAGCTGGACTTGGTCATATAGCAATTTCATTTGCCTTATACTTTTTATACACATATCTGAAATGTCATCTAGATTAGTGTTAAAAGTTAAGGATATTACTCTCTAAAAAAGCTCTCCAACTTGGAATTACCAAGTTAGAGAGCTTTTTAGTGGATAAACCTATCAAGTATCAATACTATAGGTAAAGGTAGCATTAGAAAAAGTCCGATTATATCAAATAAATCTAACTTATCTCGACTTTCCTTATACTTGCGAATAGTTCCAAAAATTAATAGTATAATCCCCAAGGCAAATAAAAAATAAACAAGTAAACTTAGCATTGTCTCCTCCTATTTTTTGTGGGCAATTTTTAGCCTATTTTCGAGTATTATTCCTAAAATTACATAGGACATAAATTCTATTATGATAAATAAAATCCTCCTGTACCTATACATATCCACAAAATTATTTAGTATTAATCCCAAAATAATAAAGGTAAAGGCAAGGGCAAAGGCGCCCTTGGCCATAAAATCATTTGCAAAATACCAGTTTTGTTTGGACTTAGTAGAAAGTTCCGACCTGTATCCGTACTTTTTATCTATAGGCTTATCTTTGATCATATTTGAAATAAAGCCAACAAAGACAAAATAGGCTGGGAATAAAAATATTATAAAATCTTCAAATTTCATTATTCCTCCTATAAGTATTTTTTTATCAAAAAGTCAAAACCAAGCGCCCAAGCCATTGAGTAGGCGAAGATGCTGAGGGGTTTGCAAAGTAGAATTATAGCTACAAATTTTTTGACAGGCATTTCTGTAAGACCAGTTAGGTAGCAAAGAAAATCATCTGGAGCTACTGGCAAGAAAATCGCTAGGGCAAAAAACTTATCGTACTTATCTTCGTTTAGCTTTCCCTTGTATTTATCATATAGGTCTTCACCAAAAATCCTTAAGACAATTGACCTGCCAAAAGTCCTTGAGATAAAGAACACAAGGATGGATCCAAGGCAAATAGATATGTAGTTATAGATAAATCCCCAAAAAGCACCAAAGATAACCACTCCTGCTACGCAAGTTAGGCCTCCAGGTATGACTGGAACAACGATTTGAACTATTTGTAAGACCATAAAAACAAAGGGTCCCCGGGCACCTTTTTCTAAAATCAGCCTCCTAAAGGTATCAAGAGAATCAAAATACCCCTTGTGGTAGCCGATAAAGGCAAGTATAACCCCCACAATTAGGAGTATAGCCCCTATTATATTAAAAATTTGATTTTTTATGAATTTTTCCATAAAGTCTCCATTGTATGATGTATGTAGTATTATCATACACTTATATTTTTTATCTGTCAATCACAAGTCTATCATAACAAATTTTTGTGAAGATTTAGTAAAGATAAAAAATCCAAAGACCAAGTTTGGTCAATGGATTTTATTTTTTTATACAACTATATTTAAAATCTTGCCTGGAACGTAGATTACCTTCCTTAATTCTTTGTCTTTGATATAGGTATTTACGTTGTTATCAAGGTTTGCAAGGGCAAGTGCTTCTTCTTGGCTAGCAGTTTTTGATATCTTTATCTTGCCACGCATCTTGCCATTAACTTGGACTGGTAGGTCAATTTCATCAAGGCTTAGCTTGTTTTTGTCATAAGTTGGCCAAGTTGTTTGGCTTAATCTTCCTTCAAAACCAGCCATTTCCCAAAGTTCTTCTGTAAGGTGAGGAGCTACTGGATTTAATAGGGTGATATAGGTCTTGAAATCTTTCCTTGTTATCTTTCCTAGAGCTCTCATCTCATTTGAAAGGGTCATCAATTGGGCAATTGCAGTATTGAACTTAAGATTTTCGTAATCTTCGCTTACTTTTTTGATTGTTTGGTTGGTTAGGATTTCTAATTCTTTTGAATATTCGTCCCCATCCACAACAAGGTCAAGAAGGTTATAGACTCTTTCTAGATATTTCCTACATCCCTTTACTCCCTCATCTGACCATTTGGCAACTGATGAGAAAT
>NZ_CAUPFR010000137.1:0-3503 GCF_963510575.1 uncultured Anaerococcus sp.
GGCCTAAATCCAAACGACCCAAAGCTAATCACAGCCCTAATTGTAATAGCCTTCATTGCCTATAATAACTACCTAGCTAAGAGACAACACAGAAAGTTGGTAAAAAATGTTAGAAATGTAAATGTCAACCCAAAAATGGTCCACAGTTATTATCGAAAAGTGGTCCACATTTAGCAAAAAAATTGACCACATATTCCTTTCCCCTAGGGGAAAGGCGTTTTACATATATTTCATATATTCTTTGACCACTCTATTGTATCTTCCATCCTATAACTTTTTTCCCTGGACATATCCATAATATGTGCTCTATGAGCAAGTCTATCTACTATAGCCCCAGTTAGCATAGGATCTTTAAAAACTTCCTCCCATCTTTCAAAGTTTAAATTTGTTGTTAATATTATTGAACCTTTATCATTTCTAGATGATAAGAGGTTAAAAAGAATCTCACAGCCTGTCTTATCAAATGAAACATAACCTAGCTCATCTAAGATTACCAAGTCATATTTTTCAAATTTCTTCTTGTAGTTAGTAATTTGATTTTTACTCATAGCCTCCTGTAGTTCAATTACTAAATTAGGAACTGAGGTAAATAGTACATTCTTCCCAGCTATACATGCCTTAATACCTAGGGCAGTAGCATAATGAGTTTTACCACATCCAGGTGTCCCTATTAGGATAATATTTTCTTTGTTATCTACAAACTTTAAAGTTTCTAAGTATTCAAATTTCTTATTTAATTCAAGGCTATATTTGCTTTTATCAAAGTCCTCTAAAAACTTTTTATTGATAAACTTAGCATTTCTAATCCTTCTAGAAATTCCATTATTCTTTCTTCTTTCTACTTCCCTTTCAAGGAAAAGATTTAAAAATTCTTCTATTGATAAATTAAGATCATTAGCTTCACTTATCAATTCTTCATGTGATTGTCTAAGGTATGAGAGTTTAAGGATTCTACAGGCTTCTTTAATTTCCATATTTACCTCCAATGCATAAAGAATCATATGATGCTACTATCTTCCTTGCTTTAATCTCGATATCATTATCTGTTTTTACTATTTCTATTACATCTAGTTCATCTTTTGAGTTAGCATAAGCTTTTAACAAGTCAAGTAGTTGATCTATGTCCTTATCTTTGTTTTCTTCTATTAAACTTATGAATTTCTTTGGACTAGAGGTAAAATATTTATCAAAGATGGCTTTCAAATCAGGTTGACTTTTTAAAGCAAGTGAATTACGAATAGCTCCTGGTTTACGTGCTAATGAGTTTAGATAATGGCTTATATCTATGCTATATTCATTGTGGCCATCTTTTCTTTTATGGCTTGCTAGTAGCTTATCATTAACATATATTTTAATCTCCCTTGCGTACTTTCTTACAAAAACTTTTCTACCAACCATATAGTCAGGTACAGAATACTTGTTCCTATCTACTTGAATGAAAGAATACTTATCTACCTTATGCTCCGAAATGCTTGCTAGCTCATATTTAGGTCTAAGAGTTAAAAGTTTTTTCTTTTCTTCTTCAATCAAAGAATCTTTGTTTAAAACTATTAAAGAATTTTCAAGATATTTGCAAGCATCTTCGTAAGAATCAAACTCATATTTTTCAGCAAAAGCGTTTTTTCTAACTATTCTAACACTACCTTCAACATGCCCTTTTTCATTACCAGAAAAACAATTAGTTACATTAACACTAAAGCCATAGTAGTTTGCAAATTCTATTAATTTAGGGTTAAGCTTTTTTTCATTTCTACCTACAAATTTATGAACTACATTTTTCATATTGTCATAGACTACTTCTCTATACATACCACCTATCATCTCGAAAAACCTAACTTGGGAATCAAAGAATACTTCTTGATCCTGACTTTTGTAGAGGTAAGCCCACCTAAAGTTAGAAGCAGGAGAACTAAGTACAGCTAGGTAAAATTTAGAAAGTTTTCCAGCAATTACAAGTTTAACCTCACCAAAGTCATATTCTAACCTATCAGCAAAATCATATTCTTGCTTAATGAAGCATTCTTTGTTAATATTTCTCTTCTTTCTAACATAGACAGCAATAGATGGGTAAGAAATGTCAAAGCCCTTATCTTTAATCATCTTATGAATCTGTACTACACTTAGTTGTTGCTTATGGTTTTTTAAGACTTCATCTTTTCTTTTTTCCATAGCTAAGATTTCATCTAGATATTCATCAACTTCTTTTGTATACTTAACTTTCTTCCTATTAGAAGAATCATATGAAGGAGCCTTGGCTATTTTTTCTTGAACTAAAGCTCTATCTAAGTTAGGATTATCTAAGTTCTTAACATTCTCCTTGTATTCATTCCAATATTTAGCTACTGTTTTTCTATTAATCTTAAGAATCTTTGCAGCTTCTCTATTTGAATATCCTTGATTTTTAAGTTTTATTATTGCATGTTTGTCCATTAAATTAATCACCTCACACACCTCCGTACCTATATTTTACATACGAAGGCTAAACTAAAACAAGTGGACCATTTTTCGATTAGAATTAATCGATTATTGGACCACTTTTAGTTTATCATTTACAGCTGATGAAGATAATTTCGGTAAAGGGTGTCATTTTGAAATTAAGAATTCTAAAGATGGTTTTGAGTATTTACTGAAAAAACTTTCTGATTTTGATAAGGATAAAATTAGAATAGGATTAGAGTCCACCGGTCACTATCATCTTAATCTTTCAAAATTTCTACTAGATTTGAATTTTAACATTCATTTCTTTAACCCTTATCAAACTAGTCTTTACAGAAAGGCTGATAGTTTTAGAAATACAAAAACCGATAAGGTTGATGCTTTCTTCATTGCAAAGCTTATAAGAGCTACTGACTCTAATCCTACTCATAATGAATTGTATCATAATTATGAACTTAAGTCACTAACTAGATACAAATCTTCTTTGAAAAATGACAGGATTAAGCTTAAAAATGCTATTGTTGGATACATAGATTTAATATTTCCTGAATTAGCTATAGTCTGTAGGGATGTATTCTGTAAATACACCTTAGAAGTATTAAAAGAATATCCATCAGCAGATAAAATTGCTAAGGCCAACCTAACTAGGCTAACTAACCTGATTAAAAAGGCCTCTAATGGCAGTCATTCTAAAGAAAAGGCCATAGAAATTAGAGACGCTGCAAGAAGATCAATAGGTATTAATTCACCTGCTGTGTCTTTTAGATTAGTTCAAGATATCAAAGCCTTAGAATTTTTAATAGATCAAATTGATGAAGTTAATGAGCAAATCAAACTACTTTTGAATGAAATGGATAATCCAATAATGACTATACCAGGAGTAGGAATAGAGATAGGCCCTAGTTTAATAGCTGAGATTGGATACATAGATAACTTTGAAAGCCCAAGCAAACTATTAGCCTATGCAGGACTTGATCCATCTATTAACCAATCTGGAACAATGAATTCATCCTACAGTAGCATGAGTAAAAGAGGAAGTTCATACTTAAGGGACGCTCTATTCCAAG
>NZ_CAUPFR010000138.1:0-3453 GCF_963510575.1 uncultured Anaerococcus sp.
AATATACCAACTTTGGATGCAGATCTTGACCATTTTGCCCAGGTTATGGCTATAAATGTCAATGGCACTTATAATATGATTCACAATTTTCTCCCACATTTTATGGAGAATAAGGCTGGAACTATTATTAACTTTTCATCTATGGTGTCTAAAAATGGTCAACCAACAGGTGTTGCCTACCCTACTAGCAAGTTTGCCATTAATGGACTTACCATTTCTCTTGCTAGGGAACTTGGCCCTTATGGAATTAGGGTTAATGCCGTAGGTCCAGGTGTGACTAACACTGACATGGTGAAGGTTTTGCCTAAAGAGCAAATCGAACCTGTTAAACAAATGATTCCTCTAAAGAGGATTGGCGAACCAGAAGATGTTGCCAAGGCAGTTTTATTCCTTGCTAGCGACCTTGCTTCCTACGTTTCTGGCGAAATCCTCTATTGCGATGGCGCTACCTTTATGTAGGATTTAAAAACAACCCCCATTGGCTTTTCTGCTTGAAATCCAGCAGGAAGTCCAAATAGGGGTTGTTTTCTATTGTTATTTTTGTAGGATAAGTAAGGGCTTAGTTAAGTCCATTTTTTATATTTTTCTATAATTTTTCTTAACCTTGTCTAAAGGTTACGCCAACTTCGCCTTGTGGGTGTTTCCAATCTTTTACGATTTTGCCGTGGGATAAGACCCTACAGGTACCACATTCCAAGCAGCCTAGGTGAGAAAAGCTAAATACACCATCTACATAGGTATAGCAGGCTGCTGGGCAGGCTATGATTAATTTTTTTATTTCGTCTTCATCTTTGAATTCTAGGTCAACATCAATATGTGAATTAAATTCGTCAGTATGGTAAATATTTAGACCTAGCTTGTCTTCTACACTCATTCTTTTCATTATAGTGCCTCCATTACAGTAGAAATAAAGTCTGATAGTTGTGTTGCGCTAATCCTTGTTGCAAGATCATTTACTGTTCCCATTATGAAGCCCTTGCTGTCTCCACCATTTACGGTAAAGGCCCTGCCAGCTACGTCATTTATAATTTCTGGTAGGTCGCTAAAGATTTCCCTCCTGCTTAGGATAGTTGGGAAGGCTTTGAAGGTCATAAGGTCTTTCATGATAAAGCTATCCTTTACTAAGTCTTGGTAAACAGCTAGGCTTTCCTTGCTGAAATCTTCTTTTTCCTTAGCTCTTAGGATGGCAAGGGCAGCTAGCCTACCACTTTCGATTGCAAAATCCATACCCCTTACAGTGTAGCCTAGGTTTATACAGAAGCCTGCAGCGTCTCCTACTACGAGGAAGCCATCTCCGTAAATTTGAGGAACCATGTGGATACCTTCTTCTGGTACTAGGTGGGCAGAATATTCTATGGTTTTACCACCCTTGATAAATGGTGCTACGCTGTCATGTTCCTTAAATCTTTCTAGTAAGTCGGTCAATTTTGTGTTTGAGTATCCGATATCTGAAAGGGTTGCTACAACACCTATTGATACAGAGTCCTTATTTGTGTAAATAAAGCCACCACCAAAACCGCCCATGGTTGGGTCGCCACAAGATAGCCAGCTCATTCCCTCGCCACTTTCTAGGTTGAATCTCTCGTTTATAATCTCTTCAGATAATTCAATTACTTCCTTGGCGCCAACAGCTACTTGGTTTGGTTCTAGTTCTTTTTTGATACCTATTTGTTGAGAAAGAAGGGAATTTACACCATCGGCGATAATAACTGCATCTGCGTACATTTCTTCGCCTGTAGCGTCAATACCAACTACCTTGCCATCTTCTAATAGGAGTTTTTCTACAAGTACGCCTGTAATAATGGCTACTCCAGCCTCTTCGGCCTTTTCTGCCAAATATTGGTCAAACTTGCTATGTAATACCACATATGATGAAGAATCCTTATCCTTACCCAATTCTTTTGATGAGTAACCTATGTCAAGTGAGGATTTTTCGCTCATCATAGATATTTTTTCTTTAACAACTTTTCTTTCAATTGGAGCTTCATCAGCAAAGTTAGGTATAATTTTTTCTAGACTGTGACCATACAACCTACCGCCTGTGACATTTTTAGCTCCACAGTAATCTCCTCTTTCAACCAATAAAACTTCTAAATCATTTTCCGCTAAAACTATGGATGCTGCAAGACCTGCAACACCACCTCCAACAATTATAACATCAAACTTATCTTCACTCATTGTTTCCCCCGTTATAAATTTTTTGGTTTAATTTTTTTCTCCCTTTACGATAACACAAGCGCCAAAGAGCATTTTTTTAAGCCCTATATTTTTTAATCCTAAAGACTCAAACATCTCCACCAGATCCTTGGGACTGATAAAGAGTTTTGTCGACTCATAAAGCCAAGCATAATCCCTATATCTCTTAAGACCCCCACCCAAAAACGGCATGAGATACTTAAAAAACAAGGTATAAAATGGTTTTATAAGGATATTTTCTACCGAAAACGAATCAATAACATAGATAGAAGCTCCATCCTTTCCAACCCTAACCATCTCCTCCAAAACTTTCCTATAGTCATCAGTATTCCTAAGTCCAAAGGAAATGGTCATATTATCAAAAGTCTCATCTGGGAAGGGCAAATTTTTTGCATCAGCCTTTACAAAGGATATATTATCAAGCCCCTTAGCCTTGTCCTTAGCAATTTTTAGCATATTTTCCGAAAAATCCACACCCACAACTCTGGCAGGGGATTTTTCTTTCAAACTAAGGCCTATATCCCCAGTCCCACAACAAAGGTCGAGTAGATAGGAATCTTCCTTTATGGTCTTTAGGACCTCACTTATAAATTTGTTTTTCCGTTTTTTCTGCAAACCAAGGCTAATCCTATCGTTGGCCCTATCGTAATATGGCGATATATTTTGGAATATATCGTAGACCTTTTTGCTCTTATTCATCCTAAGATCCTATAAAACTCAAAGCTAGGCAAAGTAGGTAAGTGCCGTTAATCAAAACATTTGCCATGCCAATAGCCATCATCTGCCCCATCCTAGCTTCTGGTAGAAGACTGTCAGAAATTAGTTTTTTAATAAATGCCCCCGTGATCATAAACAAAATTAGGTTTATGGCGAGAAAAATATATCCTGCCAGATAATAGGTCAAAACCAACTGGCTTACAATCCAAAGTCCCACAGTAATTTTGTATAAAATCCTGATTTTTTCCCTACCCATGACCACAGCTAGGGTATATCTTTTTGCCCTCTTATCTTTTTCTATATCGCTGGCATTGTTGGTCATCATTATCAAACCGATACCAAGGATAAAAGGAAGGGAATGGATTAAAACCCCTAAATCTAGCCTACCGGCAATGGCACTATTGACCCCAAGAGGTATCAAACCGCCCATCACAAGGCCACTTGTAAGTTCACCGATTGGCAAATATGAAATTGGGAAAGGCCCCTTAGAATAAAGCAAGACTGTAATTGTGGCAATGATGCCAATTCCTAGACTAGCGT
>NZ_CAUPFR010000139.1:0-3401 GCF_963510575.1 uncultured Anaerococcus sp.
AAGTATTATATTTATAGCATTAAATTAAGTTGGGGGTCAAGGTTTTGACTCCTTTTTTATTTGGAGTCTTAAGGAGTAGATATGAATATAAAAGAATTAATAAAAAATTTAATATACGATGATGACTACAGTCCTATGACCTTAAAGGAATTAGAAATTTATTTAAAGGCTGATAAATATACAAAATCTGCTATAAAGGACATAATAGATGAACTCGTCAAGGAAAATAAAATAAGGATATCAAATAAAAAAAGACTTATGCCCTTAACAGAGGATGAAATTAATCTAATCGGAAAGATTTCTATAGCTTCTGGTGGATATGGGTTTTTTATTTCAAATAATAAAGATTTTGATGATGTATATATCTCTAGGGATAAATTAAAAGATGCTCACAATAATGACAAGGTTAGAATAAAAATCATTAGGGAAAAGCAAATATCCAAAAATGCTGAAGGTGAAGTCGTTGATATTATTGAAAGAGCAAATGAAGAGTTAATAGGAACTTATCAAGCAAACAAAAAATTTGGATTTGTAATATGCGACGATAAGTCTCATCCAGATGATATTTATATAGATAAAAAGAACTCATTAGGGGCTAAAAATGGTGACAAGGTTGTCGTTGAAATTATTTCTTATCCAAAATCAGGTAATCCTGAAGGAAAAATTATTGAAATAATTGGCGGGAAAAATGACAAAAACATCGATGTCTTATCCATTGTTCGACAGAAAAAAATACCTACAGAATTTTCTAAACAGACTAAAAAAGAAATCTTATATATAGATAATCAGGTAAATCCAAAAGAATTTGAAGGTCGAACTGACTTAAGCAATCTTTTTACAGTTACTATTGACGGGAGGGACTCAAAAGATTTTGATGATGCCATTTCTATAGAAAAAAATGGGGATAATTACGATCTCTATGTTCATATAGCAGATGTTAGCCATTATGTAAAAAGACATACAGCCTTAGATGATGATGCTTATGAGCGAGGCAATTCCACTTACTTATACAATATAGTTATTCCTATGCTACCTGAAAAATTATCAAATGGAATTTGTTCCCTAAATCCAGGTCAAATCCGCCTTACTGTAACAGCAAAAATGACCATTGATAAGAAGGGCAAGGTTATAGATAATGTCTTCTACGAATCATATATAGAATCTGATAAGAGACTTGTTTATGACGATGTAAATAACTTTTTAGAGGGGGATGATGATGTATATGATGATGATCTTCTTAAAGAAAAGTTAGGTCTTTTTAATGAACTTTATAAAATTTTAAGAAAGTCTAGGGAAAAACGTGGATCAATAGATTTTAACTTTGAAGAAAGTCAGATAGATGTATCTGAAAGTGGGGAAGTATTAAACATTGAAGCCCTTGAAAGAGGGCCAGGCAACAAGATGATTGAAGAATTTATGCTTATAGCGAATGAAACTGTAGCAAGTTTATTTGCCTATATGGATTTTCCTTTTATCTACAGGATTCACGAAAAACCAAGCGAAGAAAAACTAGATGGCTTTAAAAGAGCTTTAAACGCAATGGGTTATAATATCAAGGGAAATGACCTACATCCAAAAGATTTCCAGAATATATTGAAAGAAGTAGAGGGAAAGAAAGAAGAAAAAATTGTTAATATGCTCATGCTAAGGACGATGAAAAAAGCTAAGTATGCAAACTATAGTGAAATGCATTTCGGCCTTTCTACGAAGTTTTACACCCATTTTACGTCACCTATAAGAAGGTATCCAGACCTAATAGTTCATAGGATATTAAAATACTTTATAGAAAATAGATTAAATAAGTTGAACCAAACTAGTCTTGAGTCAAATCTCGAAGAAGCTGCTGACCACCTATCTATTACAGAAAGACGCAGTGAGGATGCTGAAAGAGCAGTCGAGGATTTAATGAAATGCAAATACATGACACGCTTTATTGGCGAAGTTTTTGAAGGAAGGATTTCTTCTATAACAGATTTTGGAATGTTTATAGAGCTTGAAAATACTGTTGAAGGTTTATTCATGTATAAGTTTTCTGACCACAGGTATGATTTTATTGAGGATAGTCTAAAAGCCTTTGATGTTGATACTAAGAAACACTATACAATTGGCCAAGAAGTAAGTATAAGAGTAGTAAATGTTGATCTTGTAAAAAGAGAAATTGACTTTTATTTGGAGGACGAAGATGAAATTATTAGCTAATAATAAAAAAGCCTTTCATGATTATTTTATAGAAGAAAAATACGAAGCAGGTCTAGAATTAAAAGGTAGTGAAGTAAAATCTATCAAGGCTGGTAAAGTTTCAATCAAAGAAGCCTTCATCTCTGACCGCAAAGGGGAGATGTTTGTCTATGGTATGCATGTAACTCCATATATGGAAGGCTTTGATAAGATAGACCCAACAAGGACTAGGAAACTTCTTCTTCACAAAAAGGAAATAAACAAACTGATAGGCAAAAAAACAGTTGATGGTTATACCATAGTGCCACTTAAAGTTTACGAAAATAATGGACTAGTAAAGATTGAAATAGCTCTAGCTAAGGGTAAAAAAATGTACGACAAGAGAGAATCAATCAAGAGAAAAGACGATAAGAGACGCATGGAAAGAGCACTTAAGAATTACTAAATTCTTTTAAAAGAAAATATAACTATGTCCTCTAAATTAAGGAGGGGGTCTAATGATTGAGGAAGTTTTTTTTACCGATAAGCTTGAAATGGATTCTTTAATAATTTATTCCAAAGACAAGGGGATATTATTAGAAGAAATTAAAGATGAAAAAATAAATATAAGATCAATAGCCAAATTTGTAACAGGCCTTGCTTGCGGAATTTTAATAGATAAATCAAATGGTGATTTTAACGAAGATACGCTTATTTATGATATTTTAAAGGATAAGGTTAATATATCCAATAAGAAAAATCTTTTAAAGCTTAAAAGTATTCGTGTTAGAGATTGCCTAACCCATACAATGGGCTATAGGGATATAATTTTGATGAGTAAGGATATAGGGGATTTGGATAAGGATAAGCTCTTAGAATATGCCTTATCATATCCTTTATATTCTAAACCGGGTGAAGAGTTTTTATATTCTAATGCTGGTTATTATGTACTCTCTGCTGTCATGCAAGAATATCTTGGCTATGACCTGTACGAATTTATTAATAAGAATATTTTTTCTGAGGTTGGTATTAATAATCCACAATGGGATAGGTATGGTAACTGCCTTGTTGGTGCAAGCAAATTATACCTAGGTGCGGAAGACTTATTAAAATTAGGAAAGATTGTAATAGATGATGGACTATATGATGGTGAAAGGATAGTTTCATCAGAGTGGATAGGGAAAATATCTAGTAAATTTTATAAAAATGACAAGGACTATATAGATAGAACTTATTTATCTGAT
>NZ_CAUPFR010000140.1:0-3399 GCF_963510575.1 uncultured Anaerococcus sp.
GCTTATACCAAGGCACCGGGTGGTTGCAATATAGGTAGTCGTCCGATTGACCTTCACCTAAAAGGATTCGAAGCTCTTGGAGCAGTTAATACTGTAAATGATGATGAGATTGCGATTGTAGCTAAAAATGGACTTGTAGGAACAGAAATTTATCTTGATTTTCCATCAGTTGGAGCAACCCAAAATATTATGATGGCAGCTTGTCTTGCTAAGGGTAAGACTACCCTAGAAAATGCTGCAAAGGAGCCAGAAATAGTTGACCTTGCATCTTTTCTTTCAAAAATGGGGGCAAACATCAAGGGCGCAGGTACATCTACAATTGTAATTGAAGGTGTAGAAAAACTTACAGGTACTCGACACACTATTATTCCAGATAGGATTGAAGCAGCTACTTATATGACAGCTGCAGCGATGACTAGGGGTGAGGTTTTAATTAATAACGTAATAGGTTCTCACATTAGACCTGTAATAGCAAAACTTGTGGAGATGGGTGTAGATGTAGAAGAAATCGAGGATGAGGATAAGATAATTGTAAAGGCACCAAAAAGACTAAAGTCAACAAATATCCAGACCCTACCATATCCTGGTTTTCCAACAGATGCTCAAGCTCAATTTATGGCTCTCATGACAGTTTGTGAGGGTGAAAGCAGGATCCAAGAAACTGTTTTTGAAAATAGGTTTATGCACGTTGAGGAACTTATGAAAATGGGTGCGGTTATTGCTACTTCAGGAAATAGAGCAACTATAGCAGGTGTTAAGCAACTTCACGGTGCTGATGTAAAAGCAACTGACCTTAGGGCAGGTGCAGCCCTTGTAATGGCTGGTCTTGTCGCAAAGGGCACTACTAGGGTTTTTGATATCTATCATATAGATAGGGGATATTCAAACTTAGTTGAGAAATTAACTAAACTCGGCGCTGATATAAAGAGAGTAACGGTAGAATAATAATGAAATTAGAAGGCATAGTAACTAACATTAGGTATAGGAATGATGAAAGCGGTTATAGCGTAATGACGCTTGAAACTCTTGATTCTGATATAACTATTGTTGGGACTATGCCCTTTTTTAATGAAGGCGATAGGATAGAAGTAGAAGGTGATTTTACTTTCCATGATAAGTACGGAGAGCAAATAAATGTCAAGAATGTAAGACTCAAAAAGCCTTCAGACAAAGAATCTATAATAAAGTATCTTTCAAGTGGAAATATTAGGGGAATTGGCAAAAAAACTGCCGAGGCAATTTATGATGTTTTTGGGAATAATTCTTTGGATATCTTATATAAAAATCCTGATATGCTTTTGAAGGTAGAGGGAATTGGCAAAAAGAAACTCGCTGATATTAAAGAATCTGCTGAAGAAACTAGGGATTCTAGGAGGAGTTTAGAATTTCTTCAAAGTCTTAGGATTTCTTATAATTTATCCATGAAAATTTATAATAAGTATGGAGAAAATACCATAGATATTGTAAAGTCTAATCCTTATAAGTTAATTGAAGATATTAAAGGAATTGGTTTTAATATGGCAGATGCCTTGGCACGCAACATGCAAATGGAAACAAATTCTGCCTTTAGGATATCAGCTGGTTTGACTTATGTAATTGAATATGAGGCAGATTTTAACGGCCATACCAGTCTTGAGATGTCACAGCTTGTAGATGAAGCAAGTAAACTTTTAAAGGCTGATAAAAACTTGATAGAGGAACAAATTCAAGAGGATATCTTATCTGGGAAACTTGAGCTTGTTGAAATTGACGAAAAATCCTATGTTTATTCTAGAAGCCTTTATAAGGCAGAGAAATCTGTTGCCATGAATCTTGCAAAAAAAATCAAGGAAGCTTACATTTTTGATGTTACGATAAATGAAGATTTAAGAGCTTATTCTGATGAGCAAAAACAAGCCATTGAGGCTGCCTTTAATAATATGCTTTTGGTCATAACTGGTGGACCAGGTACAGGAAAAACTACAATAATAAATGCTATTACAAGTATTTTAGATAAGAATGAATTATCTTATGCCCTTGCAGCACCTACAGGAAGGGCAGCAAAGCGTATGCAAGAAGCAACCGACAGTGAGGCCAATACTATCCACAGGCTAGTTGGAATAAGGCCAGATATGCCTATAGCTGAATACAACGAAGAAAATCCAATCGAAAAAGACTACATTATTGTAGATGAGATGAGTATGGTTGATATTTTCTTGATGAAAAGTTTACTAGATGCTATTGGTGAATCTACTGCTCTTATTTTAGTTGGTGATAGCGACCAATTGCCATCAGTAGGTCCAGGAAATGTTTTGTCGGACCTTTTAAATTCAAAAGCCAAGTCGATAAGGTTAAAGAAAATATTTAGGCAGGCTGGAGAGTCCAATATTATTGTCAATGCTCACAGGATTAATGAGGGCCAATACCCAATCCTAAACCAACCTGACAAGGATTTTTTCTTTATAGATACAAGTAGGGTTGATTTTAACCAAGCCTTGTTGGCTCTTATAAAAGACAGGTTGCCTAATTTTTATAAGTTTGACCCAGTCAAAGATATTCAGGTTTTAGCCTTATCCAGAAAGACTCAATGGGGAGTAGATGCCAAAAATAAGGCCATCCAGGCATCAATAAATAAAGAAAAATTATTCTAATTAACATATTAGCATATCAAATAAAAGGAAGCAATTAATAAAGAAAAATTATTTCTAAAATTAAATGACAGGACATTTAAACTTCACGATAAGGTCATGCAGGTTAGAAATAACTACGATTTAAAGGCTATAAACAACGTTTCAAACGACGATGGAGTCTACAATGGAGATATAGGTATCATAACCGATATAGATACCAACGAAGAGAGTCTTAAGGTTGAATTTGATGATGGAAAAATTGTCAAATATAAAAAAGAAGATATAAAAGATTTGGACTTATCTTACGCAATCACAGTTCACAAGTCCCAGGGATCTGAATTTAAATGTGTGATTATTCCTATGATGCAGGTGGCACCTATGCTTTTAACTAGGAACTTGCTTTATACTGGAGTAACCAGAGCAAAAAAACTTGTGATTTTACTTGGAGAAAAGGTCTATATTAAAAAAATGGTTGACAATAACAGATCAAATGACAGAAATTCTAACCTTTCTTATTGGATAAATGAAATGGAGAAAATCCTTGCTGATTGATTGTTTGTTTTTAGATAAAAATACCTGCACATTTTGCCAAAGCGAATACATTTATAAGTATGGTCTTTGCAGGGATTGCTATGAAAAATTAGACTATGTTGATAACAAGTTTTTGCTAGGAGATTATGAGTGCCATGCTATTTATTTTTATAATGAGTTTTTTAAAAAATTAATTGGTCTTTATAAATTTGAAAGAAGGACTGAATTTTCAAGGATTTTATCTGATATAGTTTATGAT
>NZ_CAUPFR010000141.1:0-3397 GCF_963510575.1 uncultured Anaerococcus sp.
GCCAAGGGCCTTCATAGTTTGAAGGATATTTAAAATTACAAGGTCACTTTCTTCATCAGTCCAAAGGCCCTGACCTCCTCTTTCTAGCAAAAGACTAGGTATGCCCTTTACATTAGCATAGGAATATAGGCCATTTTTTGCCATAGATGGGACAAGGTAAGTAGTCGATAAGGATCTAATTACCTTATCAATCATCTTTTTTTGGTCTCCTTTGGCATAGGCAGGGAAAAATACCAAAGGTTCCATCTCTTCATTTATATCTCCCCCATGCAAATCAAGGAGGAAATCAGCCTCTGGGTAAAATTTTTCTTCAACAATTTTTGCCAACAAATGAGCCTTGCTTTCTCCAGTAGCAGGGAAAATCCTATTTAGGTTTAGACCATCTTCTGCCACAACCTGCTTGAGTCCCCCATAAAAACCTGACTCATTAAGGACAGGAATAATAAGGAGCCTACCCTTAAAATCTAGGCCTTCATTTCTTATCTTATCAATAAACTTAACTAAAGCCCTCGGTCCAACATATTCTCCTCCGTGGACACCAGAAATTACAACCAGGCAAGGCCCCTCATCTTTGCCACAAACTTCGTAGGCTAAGACTGGGTCATATCCTTCAATAAAAATCTCAAATTCTCTAACCATCCCAAACTCCTTTCTAATCCTTATACTACTATTATACTATAATTAATAATGATTATCGTTCAAGAAGTCCACTCAATTAATAAAATCAGCATAAGTTATAAATTTTTTCCCCACTCGTAACATTGGTTACGGAAAATATATTTTTTCTATCCTATAATAGGAATATCAAATGAAAAATTAAGAAAAGAGGTACATAAATGTTTTGTTATCAATGTCAAGAAACAGCAGGAAATAAAGGATGCACTAAGGTTGGTGTTTGCGGCAAGAATGAAAATGTGGCAAATCTTCAAGACCTATTAGTCTACACTACTAAGGGCCTCGCTGGCTTAGTTGTAAAAAAAGGCAAGGCTTGTGCCAAGGTCTACGATAGGATTTCAAACAATCTTTTCATTACCATTACCAATGCAAACTTCGATGAAGAGGCAATCTTAGATGCAATTAAAAAAACCATGGCCTTTAAGGAAAAAATCATGGGCAAAATCGGCACAGAAGGCCTATCCGATATTGAAAAATACTTATCATACGATGATGAGGAACTCAAGAGAAAGTCTGTTGAAGTTGGAGTTTTAAATATTCTTAATGAAGACGAAAGATCCCTTGTAGAACTAGTTACCTACGGCCTAAAGGGTATGGCAGCTTACAACCACCACGCAAATGTCCTTGGCTATAGGGACGAAGAAGTAGATTTCTTCATAGCAAAAGCCCTTGCAAAAACTACCCAAAACGATAAGGAAATTGGCGATTTAATTGACCTTGTAATGGAAACTGGCGAGCACGGCGTAAAGGCAATGGCACTTTTAGATAAGGCAAATACAGAAACTTACGGCAATCCAGAAATTACAGAAGTAGACTTTTCTGCAGGCAAAAATCCTGGAATCCTTATATCTGGACACGACCTTCATGATATGAAAATGCTCCTTGAACAAACCCAAGGAACTGGAGTTGACGTTTACACCCACTCAGAGATGCTACCTGCAAATTATTACCCAGCCTTCAAAAAATACGACAACTTCCACGGTAATTACGGAAATGCTTGGTGGAAGCAAAATGAAGAGTTTGAGAAATTTAATGGCCCAATCCTTATGACAACCAACTGCATTGTCCCACCAAAAAAGGAAAATACCTACCTAAACAGGATGTTTACAACATCTAACGCTGGTTTTCCTGGGGCAAGCCACATAGAAGCAGACGAAAATGGGTACAAAGATTTCTCAGAAATAATCGAAATGGCAAAATCATGCCAGGCTCCAGAAAATATCGAAAATATCAAAGTAGTCGGAGGTTTTGCCCACAACCAAGTATTGTCCCTTGCAGATAAGGTTGTAGAAGAAGTCAAGGCTGGCAATATCAGGAAATTTGTTGTAATGGCAGGCTGTGACGGCAGAAGTCCTAAGAGATCTTATTACACAGACTTTGCAAAAAATCTTCCAGATGATACTGTAATTTTAACAGCAGGTTGTGCAAAATACCGTTACAACAAGCTAGGTCTTGGTGACATCAATGGAATTCCAAGAGTACTTGATGCTGGCCAATGTAACGATTCTTATTCACTTGTCCAAATTGCCCTTGCCCTCAAAGACGTCTTTGGCCTTGATGATGTAAATGATTTGCCAATCGCCTACAACATCGCTTGGTATGAGCAAAAGGCAGTCATAGTTCTCCTTGCCCTACTTTCACTCGGAGTTAAAAACATCCACCTTGGACCAACTCTTCCAGCATTTTTAAGCCCAACAGTCGTAGACTTTTTGGTAGAAAACTTCAACATCGCCCCAAATACAACAGTAGAAGAAGACTTACAAACATTGATAGGCTAAAATTGTCGGCACCCTGTGCCGACTTTTTTAAAATTAGTATAATATCAAAAAGGAGGATTTATGAATTTACGAGAAATAAAAATTTTTAAGAATTTAACAGATAAGGATCTTGAAATTATCAAAACAAAAACTCAATTTATAGAAAAAACTTATGGCAAGGGCGAGTATGTTTTTATGGCTGGTAATAAGAGTGGTGACCTTTTTTACCTAATAGATGGCAAAATAAATGTCTACCAAATAGACTCAAATGGAAAAAGATTTATCTTCCAAAACTTTGATAAACCTACACTTTTTGGCGAAGTATATTCCTACCTGGGCGAGCCCTTTGACTTCGACTCTGAATGTGCTAGTCCTTGTAAGATTTTAATAATAAAAGACTTTAGGAAAATTTTCACCAAACCTTGTCCAGAAACCTTTTTAAGGTCCTATATAAACTTCCTATCCAAAAAGTGCCTGGCCCTATCAAAGAAAAACCAAATCACCTCCCAAGCAAGCCTACGCCAAAAAATTGGCAAATACCTCCTAGAGAACGAAAAAGAAGGCAAAGTCAAACTCTCAATGAAAAGAGAAGACCTAGCCGACTACCTATCAACAACCAGACCCAGCCTATCAAGAGAACTATCAAAAATGGCAGAGGAAGGGATTATAAAAGTCGGTGGAGATTTTATTGAGATTTTAAATAGAGAAGGAATTGAGTTTTAGTTTTGTGTGGTGGTTATATTTTGAAATGATGCCGAATGTATGACAATATCTGCTATTTAGTGAACTACTAAAATTATAAATTTAACTATATATTATATATAATATTTTTTCTCACAAAAAAAGACGAACATTAAATTGCTCGTCTTTTTAAATTATAATTATTTTTAATTGTAAATAATCCAAGTCCTCTCGAAGAAGCTTTGCTCCTTCAAGCTACTTCCTAGACTATATTTATTGTCTAA
>NZ_CAUPFR010000142.1:0-3287 GCF_963510575.1 uncultured Anaerococcus sp.
AAAAACATATGTTGTTGAAATTGAATCAGTAGCCTTATAAAGTTTTGAAAAACCGTCTACAAGAAAATCTGGCGATCCAGATATAAAAAATATCAAAAATCCCTCTTCTATATGCTTTTTTACTGCATTTCTTGTGACGTTATAAACCTTATCCTTATTTTCTGCTAGGACAATCTGGGCATACTTATCTACTATTTCTTTATCCAAACCTACCATGGCTTTTTGATAGGCTAAGGCAGATTTATTTAAATAATCTTCATAGGCTCCAAACCTATTTTCATACTTGCTAAATAAAGGGCCTATTTCATCTGTCCAAATTTTCCTATCAAGAATTCCATCTTCTACCAATTTAAGAAAATGTTCGATTAATAAAGAATTTCTAAAAAGTGTACCATCTATATCAAAGAAAGCTGCCTTATTCATTGTCTTTTTCCTTATATCTCTTTCTCTTCGCCTTTAGGACTTTCTGCTTGTTGAAGATTCTGCCCCTTTTTCCTGTACTCTTATTTCCTAAACCCATATTTTTTCTAATTGACATAGCTAAGTCAATTATAAATCCAAAACAAATACCAATTAGGGAAGTTGCCCCTAAGAATATAGCAATCCATGCAGTATTAAGTCCCATCGGACTATTAAAAATAGTTACCGAATAAATCCCTATAATAAGTGCACCGATGCCTATTATCAAAGATGGTAAGAACTTTAATATTTTTTTGCTGTTAACAAAGTGTATTATAAAAGTAATTATTACATTCATTAGGGCAAGAATAGGTAGTATAGCTAATCTTGGCGAATATTCACTTATTAAATTTATTATTCCGCTCATCTTATCTCCTTAGTCTAGTACGACTTTTTCTATTTTAATACCATTATCTATATTCATTACCATGGCAGAAGCTACACCATCTCGCGGTAGAGATGGTGAACCAGGATTTAATAACAAAATACCTGATCTTTCTATTTCAACATACCTGTGTATATGACCAAAAATCACAATATCACATGAAGATACATCAGCTTTGTCTATCAAACCAGCCAAAGAAAAATCCACGTTTTCCTTATGACCATGGGTTAATAATATTTTATGGTCTGCTATATCTATAATTTTATTATATGATTCATTGGAATAAAAATCATTATTTCCCTTAACTACATAATAAGAAATCCCTGTCTCATAATTAATATTTTTGCAATCTTCCACACCGTCACCAGCATGAATCATAAGATCAAAGTCCCCTTGATCTAAAATTAAATCGGAAATTCTATCATAGTATCCATGGGTATCGCTAGTTATTAAGATTTTCATTTTGTTTTTCCAGGAATTTCTTGAATTCTTTCATAGCTAGGCCTCTGTGGCTTATATTGTTTTTGAAATCAATATCCATTTGGGCTAAAGTTTTCTCATATTTAGGTACATAGAAAATTTTATCGTAACCAAAACCACCATCACCAAATTCTTCACTTGAGATAGTTCCTTCTAACTTTCCTTCAAAATAATAATCATTTCCATTTTCATCTATAAAGCAAATAACTGTCAAGAAATAAGCATCTCTATTGTCTTTATCAGCCAATTCTCCAAGTAGCTTGTCCCTATTATCTTTATCTGTGGCATTCTCACCTGCATACCTGTGAGCATAAATTCCCGGCCTATTATCAAGTGATTTTACAAAAAGTCCTGTGTCATCAGAAAAAGTTTTTTTCTTTGTCAGCTTAAAAAGTTCATGTGCTTTTTTGTAGGCATTTTCTTTTAATGTTTTGCCATCTTCTACTACATCAAAATCTTTTACGCCAACATCTTTTGGCATAAGAACTTGATCATTATCTAGAAGTAATTTTACTTGTTCTAATTTATTTATATTGTTACTTGCAAAAACTAGCTTCATATTTTCTCCTAATTAGATGATATCAAATAATGACTTAAGCAGTCAAAATTTTATTTTTCTATAATATTTTATTTTTCTATAATATTATTATATTTATTAAATGCCTTTTCAACATCAGTCGCATTGGATCCTAAATATTGGTCGATGCTTACAATTGTAGCTGGCACCCTTGTTGCTATTGCATATTTAGGTGCCTTTTCAATAATTCCATCTTTTATCCTATGGATCAATATCTCATCAGGCGTTTGTATTAATATATATCTTTGATTTGACAATACTAGATAGTCTTTAAATTGTGTATTAATATTATATACCTGATCCCTACTAATTGAAGTATTATATGGATTTAAAATTGAATCTCCAATTGCTATATCAACATTAAAGAAATTTTGAACAAAAGCATCTCCATCACCCTTAAATATTGACGATTGGAAAGACCACATTCCTTGGTTTCTGACAATACCAAAATTTGTGTTATCAAAACTAATATCATTTGTATCTGTTTTTGCAAAATTTTTATTAATCTCTTCTTTTACTTTTTCCTTAAATATAGCATCACTTTGGTCTTCACCTGTAAATTCTTCTAAAGACATAAATTTATGGGATGCTACGTTATTTGTCTCCATTAAAGCATACTTCCTAATCGGATTCGAATTATTATCGTTAGTGTAATCAAGTGAAATAAAGTCTTTTGATATGAAATTTAACCTCATATTTAAATTTATATCTTTGAATGTATATTTTTTTAAAATTAAATCTTTATTTTCTTTTTCCTTGATTTTTACTGGATATGCTTTAATTTCATCATATAAATCAGTGAAATTATTTATATCTAGAGTTACTCTCCAATATTCATCTTGGTTTTTAAAAAATATATTTTCTGCTTTTTGATATTTGATGGTTTCATCAGGTTCAATCCTTATTAAATAAGTATAGTATTTATATAAGGCATTATCGCTTTCAGGATCGACCCTTTCTCTTACCCCTAATAGCAAAGATAAATCTTCAGCTATATCTTCACCTTCATCTGTAGTTGTTCTTTCCTTAGAAGCTAATTTAGCGTAGGTATCCTGGACTTTAGAGTCAACCTTATCTGAAATTTTCTTAAGACTTATTACATTATCATCTTTAATTAAAAATAGATATTTATCTCCAGTTATAATTAAATCTCTCGAAAACAGTTGACCTTGAGAAGCATTAATAACAATAACATTCCTATCCTTAAAATCTTTAGGTATTTCTATTCCTCTATTTTTAAGGTAATCTGATAATTTAACATATTTAGAATTAAAAGTTGGAGGGAAAGCATACGATTCGTTGATTGCCACCAAATTTTTATTCACATAAAGCTTATCACCCACACTGATATTGTTTGATTTTTCACCAAGGCTATTACCTTTTACC
>NZ_CAUPFR010000143.1:0-3250 GCF_963510575.1 uncultured Anaerococcus sp.
ATAGCTACCATATAAAAGAATACTGGAAATACCTTTGAAAGTGAATCCATATTTAAGGAATTTTTATAATAAGTGTCTATACCTTGGTTATCAAAAATAGTTTCAACATCATATTCAGGATCCCTGAGTTTTACCAAGGCTTCCTTATTATCTGATATTTTCTTTTTCCCGTCTTGGATTTTTTCCTCTGCTTCCGTCTTCTTTTCAGCAAATTCCTTTAGCCCCTTTTCATAATCAGCCTTTGATGAAACTAGCTTTTTATAAGCTTCTTCTAATTTTCTCTTGCCAGCTTTTTTATTAAAGGCTAGCTTATCTCTTCCTTCGTAGTACTTTGTCCATCCTTGGTTGATTTCCCTTTGATTTTTATCAATTTCTGCTGGGCCAGTCTTGAGTTTTGCAAGACCTTCTTGTTTTTTAGCTTCGAATTCTGCCTTGGCCTTATTATATTCAACAAATCCTTTATTTATTTCTGCCTCTTTAGCCTCAATTTCTTTAAGCCCTGAAATAAGTGGAGCTTTTTCTTGGTCAATTTTCGCCTTGAATTCTTCTTCACTTGGCATATTGGATAATGAATCTAAATCACCAGTTCTTTGCTTTAGCAAGGCTTCTTTTTTTTCATTTGCTGCCTTATCTATAGCATCAAGGCCATTTTGAATTTCTATTTTTTTCTCTTCAATTTGACTTTTACCAGCATTTAATTCCTCTAGTTTACCTTCCAGCAGTTTTTCAGTTTCTGGGATTTGCTTCTCATAATCTTCTTTAGAATCAGTCAAGGTTTTTTTAGCATCTTCTAATTTAACTTGACCATCTTCTAATTTTTTTCTTGATTTAACAAGTTCATATTCCCCATCTCTGATTTTTTTCTCAAAATCTTGCTTGTTATTTTCATATTTTTTAAAACCATCGTCTAGCTTCTTTTTAGCTTCTTTTAAGTCTTTTTCTGTATTTGTCAGCTTATTTTCTGCTTCATTTATGTCAACTTCTGCATCTGATATCTTATCATTAGCTTCGGTTTTGATTTTTTTAAGAACTTCCTTAGGTCTCAGATAAATGTCGTCTTCTATTTTTTCTTTTTTTTCTTCAATAAAACCTATATACTTATCACCTGTTTTATCCATTTCAGATGAATTTTTATATGAAATATTAACTTCATTGAATTTTTCGCTTTTAAAATTATCATAAGCTACAAAGCCAAAACCTTCTATTTCTTTTTTACCAAGAGGAGATAGGTCTCGCATATCTTCCATAAATTTTTCGCTTGTTGTAAAAAATCCTACAAGCTTAAAAGAAGTATTTTTTATCTTAGAATTTTCTTTTTGGTCATCATTTATATAAGAAAGCTTTATTTCATCGCCAATTTTATAATACTTTTCAAGCGCTTTATCCAGGATGATTTCTCTATCATTTTTAATTAGGGATCCCTTTATGAGCTTCATTTTCTCAAAAGTTTTATCATAGGATTTTAACCTGATTATTTTTTCACCATCCATTAAATCTACAGATTTAATATAGGATATATCTTCAATATCCTTATCATTATCTAAGAGAATTTTATCCTCATAATCCATTGGATAGGTAGATTTTACAATTATATCAGGATGATGGTATGTATTTAAAGATTCTTTTAGACTTTTGCGCATAGATGGCCCAGTGAGGTTTAAGGCTACTATTACCATTGTGGCAAGCCCAACCATGACCCCTATTGAAAATACCTTTCCCTTTGTTTTTTTTATATCTCTTAGGATATTTTTTATATAAGTCTTGTTCATACTACCACTCGAGTTCTTCCACAGAAACAGGCTTATCATTGGTATATGCTTTTAAAATTCGACCATCTTTTAGCTCTATAACCTCATCTGCCATTGGTTTTATCAAAGAATTGTGAGTTATTATTATAACTGTCGAATTAAACTTCCTCGATGCATCTTGGAGGAGTTTTAAGATATTTTTACCAGTTTTATAATCGAGAGCGCCTGTTGGTTCATCACATAAGAGTAATTTGGGATTTTTGGCCAAAGCTCTAGCAATGGCTACCCTCTGTTGTTCTCCACCAGAAAGTTGGGAAGGAAAGTTCCCTTCTCTTTTTCCTAAGCCAACTTGGGTTAAAACCTCATCTGCATTTAATGATTCGCTTGAGATTTCACTGGCAAGTTCCACATTTTCGAGGGCTGTTAGATTTGGAATTAGGTTGTAATGTTGGAATACAAAACCAACATCATCTCTTCGATATTTTGTTAGATCATTTTCATTAAGCTTGCTAAGGTTTTTCCCATCAATAAAAATATCTCCACTAGTAGCTTGCTCCATCCCACCTATAATATTTAAAAGTGTTGTTTTACCAGCTCCTGACGCTCCAACTATTATTAAAAGTCTACCCTTATCCAGATTAAAACTTATCCTATCATTAGCAAGGATTTCAGACTGACCTGATTTATATTTTTTGCTAACTTCATTTAATTCTATATAAGACATAGAAACCTCTTCTTTCTTTATTCTTATTTTTTATTTATACCCATTTTGGGGCAAAATAAAAGAGCCTTTGGCCCTTATATATTTTTAAATTTTTCCCTAACTTCCATTATTTTTCCGCAAGTCATTTTTCCCTCGGGACAAGGACCCGACACACAAGATGGGCCTGCTGATGCAAAGACACTTGGATATATATCTTTAACTAATTTTACCATCTGATCTGACATCTCCCTTATCTCCCACTGGGCTCTGTTACAGGATCTGAGATTAAAAAAATGAAGGAGAGTTCTTGCATTCATAGTGAAAACTATTTTGGTTTCACAAGCATTTGGAAAAACATATCTGGCATCTTCTATAGCCATCTTAGTAGCCTTTCTTTTTGCAGATTTTTCATCTTCACCCTTATTAATTAAATCTTCATAGTGTTTTTTACTAAGAATTTCTGCAAGCTTATCATAAGCTTCTTGATCTTTTTCCATTGTCTCTATAAAAATTTTTCTCGCTTCAAGGTTTTCCTTTATATGAGGAGGAATTATATATTCAAACCCATCTAATTTTACATATCTTTGGGACTGCTGGGAATAAGAAGCAAGCCTATGGCGAACAAGTTGGTGGGTTAAGGTTCTTGAAACCCCCTCAACTGCAAAGGTAAAGGAAATGTGCTCAATTGGACTTAGGTGTCCAAGACTTGCTAGCATTTTTACATATTTTGCAATAGATTCTGGGTCTTGTTTTTTAGAAATCTCCTCTACTCCAACTGGAGAATAGCACAATTTCCCAG
>NZ_CAUPFR010000144.1:0-3183 GCF_963510575.1 uncultured Anaerococcus sp.
TGGCTGACTCATTCATAAGCTCTACTTCCCCCTTAGGGTCAAAAACTATGAATCCTTCTTCCATATTTGAAGTAATATTTTTTAGCTCTTTGATTTGCCTTTTTAGGATGGAGATAGATTTCTCGAGCCTGATATTTTTATTTAAGAGCTTGCCGTAAATCTTGCCTACATCCTCAAAGTCTTCGCCAATGTGGTCAAAATCGTAGTATTTGTCAAATTTTGAAATCTCTTTGGCATAGGTATCAAGTCGCTTGTCAATAAAAATATGTGAGGCTAGAAGCAAAATACTTATAATAAGCCAAAACAAAAGGCAAAGTCCATATTCCTTTGTATATAAACTAACAACCACAGCTAGACTGGTCGCTATGGTTGTTGTAGTAATTAATGATTTTTTAGTTAATTTTTTCATATTTCTCCAAATTTATAACCTAGGTTTCTAACAGTTGAAATATAGGTACCGGAATCTTTTAGCTTGGATCTCAGGCTTGCTATGTGAACGTCAACAGTCCTGGTCTCGCCCTGGTAGTCATAGCCCCAAATTTTTATGAGAAAATCCTCTCTAGTGATGACATTTCCAATATTGTTCATAAATAAATTTAACATTTCGAATTCTTTATAGGTCAGGTCGATTTTTTCTCCATCGACTTTTACAGTTCTTTTTTTGATATTTATACTAATATTTTTGTAGGTAAGATGATCAGAATCTGTTTTATTTACACGACGCAAGATGGCCTTAACCCTCGAAAGGAGTTCTAAGATAGAAAATGGTTTGGTAATATAATCATCTGCCCCACTTTCAAGGCCCAAAACCTTGTCAAATTCATCATTTTTTGCTGTAAGGATTATAACAGGAATATCAGAAAATTCCCTAAGTTCCTTTAGGATAGCAACCCCGTCCTTGCCCGGAAGCATGAGATCTAAGAGCAAAAGCTCACAGGGATTTTCCCTAATTACTTTTACTATTTCTAGACCATCCTCAAAGGACTTTACTTTATAGCCCTTTTCTGTAAGAGCATAGGTTACTAAATTTCTAATCGCACCATCATCTTCAACTACATATATCATCATAACCTCGTTGCCAAGTCTGCTACCCTGGCGAGTCTATCGCCAAGCCTTTCAAAATATTTAAAAAGTAAAATTTTATTTGATAATTCTACTGGGCCTATCTTATCATTTTTATTTTCGTCTGCCGCAAAAGTAATAGCATCAACAAATAACTTATTATTTATTGCATCTTTCTCTATTGTTGCAAGGGCCAGGTCCTTATTATTTGTAACAAAGGCTCCCATCCCATCTTCTAGCATAGATTTTTCATTTTCGATGAATTTTTTTAGGAAAAATATTTCCTTATCAGTAAGGCCATAGGATTTTAGGATTTCTGCCACAGAATTTAGGTGGCTGGCTATTCTTTTGAAGGTTGAGGCCAATTTTATTTCCATTTGCAAGAGCCTAAGATCTCTGGCTACTGGTTGTTGGAGGGCCAAAAGCTCAAAGCAAAACCTTTCTATGCCTGAAGCTTGCCTTCTAATATCGTCATAAAGCTCTATTACCTGGTCCAAATTTTCTTCGTTTTTATTATCAAGATAAAGGTCAATCCTGTCATAGGAAATAAGAATTAATTGGCCTACTCCCTTGCTCATCTCCTTTATCGCTTCCAAATCGCTATTAAACCTTGTCCTCATCATCCAAACCTTCCTGTAATATAATCTTCAGTCCTCTTATCAGCTGGATTTTCAAAAATCCTTTTGGTTTGATCCATCTCTATAACTTCCCCTGTAAGGAAGAAGGCTGTTTGGTCCGAAATCCTCGCTGCTTGTTGCATATTGTGGGTTACAATAACTATGGTGTACTTTTCCTTTAGCTCATCCATCAAGTCTTCTATGGCAGATGTGGATATAGGGTCAAGAGCACTTGTAGGCTCGTCCATTAGGATTATTTCAGGGTTTACCGAAAGGGTTCTTGCTATGCAAATCCTCTGTTGTTGACCACCGGAAAATGACAAGGCGTTTTGGTCGAGTTTGTCCTTGACCTCATCCCAAATTGCTGCTGACCTTAGGGAATTTTCTACAATATCATCTAGGGTGTCCTTATCCTTGATACCAGAAAGCTTTGGTCCATAGGTTATATTCTCATAAACTGATTTAGAAAAAGGGTTGGGTGCTTGAAAGACCATGCCAACATTCCTACGAAGACTTACTACGTCCACGTCTTTTTTATAAATGTCAGCTCCTTCTATTTTTATTAAACCTTCTATCCTACACGAATCAACAAGGTCATTCATCCTGTTAAAGCATTTGAGAGTTGTAGATTTTCCACAACCAGAAGGACCTATAAAAGCCGTAACCTTGCCTTTTTTGATATCCATATTTATTTTCTTCAGGGCCTTAAAATCGCCATACCAGAGGTCTAAGTCTTTGACCAATATAGCTGTGCCCTGATCTTCTTTACTTCCTCGATTGAAAAGTAATTTGGTTTTATCTCTAAAATCTTGTGAATTATTATCAAGAGAATTTTTTATTTGCTCCATTATTTCTCCTAAGCTTTTACAATTTTTTTACTAATCTTTGCTGATACAAAATTTATCAAAATAACAAAGACTAGGAGGAGGACTGCTGTGGCGTAGGCTTCCTTAACGTGAAAACCTTCTGACGAAAGGACATACATATGAACTGCCATAGTCCTAGCTGACTTAAATAAGCCCTTTGGTATATCAGTATTTGACCCCATAGTGAAAATTAGGGCAGCTGATTCGCCTACAATCCTACCTATTGATAAGAATATTCCTCCAAGAATCCCGTCCATAGCATCTGGTATGATAACCATAAAGATTGTTTGTATTTTTGTGGCCCCAAGAGCAAGGGAGGCGTGAGCCTGAAGGGGATTTACAGTCAAAATCGCCTCCTCACTTGTCCTTATAATTGTAGGTAGGACCATGATTGCCACTGTCAAACACCCTGCAAGGAGGGAATACTTCATTCCAAGGCCGTAGCCTGTCCCCGATACAAAAAACAAGTAACCAAATAGACCGTAAACTATAGAGGGAATTGACGATAGGATTTCAGTTGAAAACCTTACAGCCTTTATCAGAAACTTATTTTTTGCATAGTTTGAAAGGTAAATTGCCGTAAATATTCCTATAGGAAGGGCAATTAGCAAGGTCAAGCCTATAGTCATCAAAGTTGT
>NZ_CAUPFR010000145.1:0-3127 GCF_963510575.1 uncultured Anaerococcus sp.
AGGGGAGATAGCCTAAGCCTTGCCTTTAAGCAGGCGGGAGTTTTTTCACCCCTTCTTATATCTATGATAGATATAGGAACAGAAACTTCGAACCTCGATGAAAGTATGAAAAAGGCCAATGAATATTTTGCCAATGAATACATATTTAGGATTAAAAAACTTACAAGTCTGGCTGAACCTGTTTTGATAATAATCATGGGACTACTAGTTGCTTTTGTAGTGTTTTCGGTATCTATACCGATGTTTGACTCAATAAATGGAATAGGTGGGATTTAGATGAAGAAAAAAAGAAGAGCCTTTACTTTAATAGAATTAATAATAGTAATAGCTATATTGGGGATTTTGGTAGCTATTGCTATACCAAAATATAATAAATCAAGAATACAGGCTGCAGTAACAGCCCATAAGGCTAATGTAGAGATGCTAAAATCTGCGGCTAGGATGAAGATTTTGGATGAAGATAAAGATTTTACATGGAAAAAGAAAGAGAAAGTTTCTGGTACTGATGTAAAAGATGTTAATGATTATGATAAGTATGTTGAAAAATGGCCAGAAGTTCCAAATGGATTAAAGACTGATACTATTAAAGAATATATTGTTACCTATGTTCATTCTAAGAATGAGTTGACAGTAACACCAGCTGAAGATGCCTTTGATGATAAATTAAAAAAATAAGATTAAGATAATAATGAAAAAATAATACAAATGGAAATTAAAATAGAAATAATTTTAATATATTTTTTAATATTCATGCTAGGAGCTTCTTTTGGGTCCTTTATAGGTGCCTTGGTTTACAGGCGAGAAGAAGGGATTTCGATTGTAAATCCTCCTAGCTTTTGCGATTCCTGTGGCAAAAAAATTCTCAAAAGAGACCTAATACCGGTATTTTCTTTTTTATTCCTTAGGGGCAAAGCCAGGTGTTGTGGGGAAAAAATTTCAAAAGACAAGGTCCTTGTAGAAGTCATTGGAGGACTTGTCTTTGTTTTTATTTTCAAAACTTTCGGGATTTTCCAAGGAATTTTCCTGGCAGGTTCTATGGTACTGTGCCTATTAATATCCCTAACAGACTATAAATTTTTGGAAATCTACGACAGGGACCTTAAGTTCCTTTTAATTTTGGGTTTTATTTATAGGTTGGTTTTTCTGGGGATTGACCTTAAATTTTTGTGCTTAAGTTTAATCTTTGCGACAGTGTTTTTGGCCATAAGGCGGATATCTGGTGGTGGACTTGGGGATGGAGATTTATTTTTTTACCTAGGTCTATTTTGTTTCTTAGAAAATTATCAAATCCCAAATTTTATCTTGCTTTCAATTTGGATTGGAGCACTTATTGGTATAGCAAAAGCAATCAAAAACAGGTCATTAAAAGGAACTATCGCCCTTTGCCCAGCCATTGCTCTAGCCTTTGTCATTATAATATTTTTTAAGGATTACCTATGAAAAAAACTGCCTTCACTTTGATAGAATTAATAATAGTTTTGGCTATAGTTTCCATCTTACTTGGCCTTGCGACTTTAAAATTTTCCCTTATAGATAAAATTGGGGCGAAGAGTGAAATCCAAACCTTTATTGATGATTATTCTTATTTAAGAGACCTATCTATATCATCTGGAAGAGCAAATTCCATAAATTTTACTGACTACGGCTATAAGATGACTGGTTGCATAGCCAAAAGAAGGAATTTAAAATATATTAATTCTTTAAATACATACAGTATAAATATAAGTGAGACTGGCTACGTTAGTTCGAAAAAAGACTCAGATGCTTATAATTTGTATTTTGTTTCCAAAAAAGATCCTAATATCAAATGGCATGTTACTATCGAGGCTGTAGGAGGTTACCTAAGTGAAAAAGAAGGCTTTTAGTTTTATTGAAGTATTGATCGCCATTTTGCTTTTAAGTGTTCTCGCCTTATTTTTGCTCCCATCCCTAAGGTCAAATCTTGATGATTCCTGGAAGGTAAAAGATATGGCTGATACTTCTTTTGTCCTTCAAGAGGCAATTGAAATTAGCAGGGAAAATCCTATCGGAACTTATGTTGAATATATAAATGGCAAAAAAATTGACATAAGTGTCGAAAATTACGAATTTCCTGGTTCGAAAATTGCCTACAAAAAAATTAGGGCAAGTTTTAAAGAAAAAAGTTTTGAATTAATAGAGGCATGCGATGAAAAAGGGCTTTAGTTTAATTGAACTTATCATAAGTCTAGCAATTATTTCTTTTCTGGTCTTGATTTTGTCGAATTTATTTTCCCTAAATATAAATATCTTAAATAAATCCTACCAAGAAGAAAAAGATTACAAACAAGCCTATACAGCCATGGCCTTTATTGATAATACCCTAAATATGGCCTGCAAAATAGAAGAAGCAAACCATGAAAATTGCAATTTTGAGGGTTATTTAATGGGTAGTGGAACGAAATTAACTAGATTTTATTTCTATACCAAGGATGGTTTTTTGTGTATTTATAGGGATGACATAAGTAAGGATTCAAAAGGTAGGGAAAATAGGATTAGCGAGTGTGGAAATTTGAACCTTTATTACGACAAAAATAAGAAAATTATCAAAATAAGATTGACTAGTAAAAATGGAAAGCATAAATTTACAAGTGCTATTTACGTGGGAAATAAGTTATGGAAAAAATTATGAAAAAAGCCTTCATTAGTATTTATGTTTTGCTAATTCTCCTCGTTTTTGCTTTGACAATTACTTTTATATATAAGGAAAATGATACAAATGCGGATATAGTGCAGGCTTTGTATAATAAAAAAGTAGCCACTTATGAGGCGGAATCGGCTATAAATATAATTTTCGCTGAGAAAAAATCTGGCAGGAACATTATAAATAAGGAACTTTTAGATAATTTTGACCATAAGGCACAGATTGAGATAACAAGGGGAATTTCGAATAATGAAAGTTTAGGAGTAGATAATTTAAACATAATAAAAGTTGAAGCAAAATATAAGGGTACATATAGCATTACAACGCTCGCCTATAAAGAGGATAAAAATAAAAATCTAATAATTGTTTATGAGAGTGTTTATTAATATTGCCAAAAACTCATTTACTGTATAATGATTGTATTAAATAGAAAAAAATTGTAGGAAAAATGAAATTATTAGTAAT
>NZ_CAUPFR010000146.1:0-2974 GCF_963510575.1 uncultured Anaerococcus sp.
CCCTCAAATATATAACACCATTTTTCCCACCACTTGTATCAGGAACTGTAGTTTTGGCTATAGGCCTTACCCTATATCCAGTTGCTATTACAAATATGGGTGGAGCAGGATCAGTTATGGCCCCAGGTTGGGGAGCATGGCAATATTGGCTTGTTGGTATAATCACCCTTCTTGTAAATGTTGGTCTTAACCACTTTGGCAAGGGCATTACTAAACTTGCTTCAGTATTATTTGCCATGGTTGTTGGCTATATTATAGCTTATTTCTTTGGAATGATTGATTTAACACCTGTTAAGGAAGCAGGTTGGTTATCAGTAGCAGCTCCACTTCACTTTGGCATAAAATTTGAACCATCAGCCATAATTTCCTTTGTAATCATATTTATGGTTACATGTATAGAAGGAATTGGCGATATGTCATCAACCACCATCGGAGGAATGGATAGAAACCCAACAGATGATGAGCTTAGGGGAGGAATTGTAGGTTTTGGTGTGGCAAATGTTATAGGTGCCTTTATAGGATGTCTTCCAACAGCTACATTTTCACAAAACGTTGGAATAGTCTCAGTAAATAAGGTTATTAATAGGAGAGTATTTTTCCAAGCAGGTTTGATTATCCTAGTGGCAGGCTTTATGCCAAAAATATCTTCATTACTAACTACCATCCCAGCACCTGTAGTAGGAGGCGCAACTCTTTCAGTATTTGCAGCCATAACTATGAATGGAATTAGGATGATAACTGAACAACCACTCACAGTTAGAAATACTTCTATAGTGGGAATCGCTATTGCTATTGGTTTTGGTTTTACAACCATAGTTGCAACAGCAGAAGGAGCAGGAGTAAACTTCATGCCAGAAGCGCTTAAAAACGCAATCGGTGTTTCACCAGTAGTCCTTGCAGCCATCACATCAATTTTGATGAACGTAGTGATTCCAGAAACAGAAGCCGATAAGAGAAAAGAAACTGTTGCAGAATAAGTCTTTAGAGATTGAAAAGAATGATTTTTAGGCGAGGAAATCCTCGCCTTTTTTCATGCTTTATTTTACATAAGTTTTACAAAAATTTAAAATCTTTCGAATAATGACCTAGTATTATAGACTTAAGTTAAGAAACTTAAGGAGATTAAAATGAAAATTACCAATAGGAAAATACTAGCAGCAACACTTTCACTTGGACTCATCCTTGCAGGATGTGGTAAAGAAGAAAAGGCAGAAGAAAAACCAGCCCAAACTGAAGAACCAGCAGAAAAAGAAAAATCTACTGATACTGCCAAGGCAGAAGACTATGATTTTTCAGTTGTATCTCGTGAAGAAGGTTCGGGTACAAGGGGGGCCTTTATAGAACTAGTTGGCCTTGAAGAAGAAGTTGATGGCTCCAAAGAAGACATGACCACCCAAGAAGCCATAGTCCAAAACTCAACCAACGGTGTTATGCAAACAGTTAGCCAGGATAGCGAAGCTGTTGGCTATATTTCCCTCGGGTCCCTAAATGACACTGTAAAAGCAGTTAAAATCGAAGGCGTAGAAGCCACAGAAGAAAATATAGTAAATGGAACCTATAAAATTTCAAGGCCATTTAACCTTGCCTATAAAGAAGATAAGGTAAATGATCTTGCCAAAGACTTTTTAAAATTCTGCCTATCAGAAGATGCCCAAGTCCTCACTCTAAAAGAAGGCTACGTTCCCCTAAAAGATACAGAGAAATACGAACCAGCTAAAGTTTCTGGTACCCTCACAGTAGCTGGTTCTACATCTGTAACCCCACTTATGCAAAAAATGGCAGAAAAATATCAAGAACTTAACCCAGATGCTAAGATTGAAATCCAATCAACTGGTTCATCCGCTGGTATAGAAGCAGTTATAGATGGGGCAGCAGATATAGCCATGGCTTCTAGAGAATTAAAAGACGAAGAAAAAGACAAACTTGCCGTAGAAGTAATCGCAACTGACGGTATAGCTGTAGTTGTAAATCCAGCAAGCAAGGTAGAAGACCTGACAATGGACCAACTTAAACAAATCTTTAAGGGCGAGTTAAAAAATACAAGCGAACTAGGAAAGTAAAATGGGAAAGATAAGAGAAAAAGCTGGCGAAATAATTTTTCTCTTGTCTGCAGTCATGTCCGTATTTCTAATCCTTCTTATAATCTTCTTCATATTTTCTGAAGGAGTGAAGTTTGCAAATGAATACGGACTTTTAAAATTCGTAACCGGCAAGGTTTGGAAACCAACTGCAGGCAAGCCAAGATTTGGAATCTATCCAATGATTATAGGGTCAATTATTGTAACAAGCTTATCAACTATAATTGCCCTTCCCTTTGGCCTTGCAATATCAATATTCATGGCCTATTATGCAAAAAAATCTTATAAAGCCTTAAAGGCCCTAATGAACCTAATGGCGGCCATTCCATCAGTTGTATATGGTTTTTTTGCCATGATGGTCCTTGTACCCCTAATCAAAGACCTTTTCCAGATCAAATCAGGAATGAATATGGTTACAGCATCCATCCTCCTAGCCTTTATGATTTTGCCGACCATGGTAAATATTTCCGAAAACTCCCTAAGGCAAGTGCCAAAAACATTCATGACAGGGTCTCTCGCCCTAGGGGCAACCAAGGAAGAAACCATTAGAAAAATCCTAGTCCCTTACGCTAGGTCCGGTATATTTTCATCAATAATCCTTGCCATAGGTAGGGCGATTGGTGAAACCATGGCAGTTTATCTGGTAATAGGCAACCAACCAGTCATGCCAACTTCTATTTTAAAAGGCGCTAGGACTCTTACAACCAATATCGTTCTAGAAATGGGATATGCATCAGGCACCCATAGACAAGCCCTAATTGCTACAGGCATGGTTCTATTCGTTTTTATCCTTCTTATTAATATTGTCTTTAATATTATAAGATCTAAAACCGAAGAAAGATTATAGGAGACTTTTATGAGTAAATTTTATAAGGGAATGATAATTACCCTAACCC
>NZ_CAUPFR010000147.1:0-2947 GCF_963510575.1 uncultured Anaerococcus sp.
TTATAAGGCAAGCACCTCCCTTAACTTAAGCATAGCTGTGTAGGTTGATAAGATATAAATATTATCAGTTTTTGCATCTTTTATTATATCTTTTACCTCATTTTCGTAGTCAAATGCCTTGATTTCGCTATTGAAAATATCTGCTATTTCAAGTCTTCTTTTAATATCTTTTTTTCTTGTGCCAGATACATAAATATCTTTTATATCAAGTTTAGCTAACTTTTCATAATAAGAATCGTATATCCAACTAACATCCAGTCCATCAGCGTAATTATCGTTTAACAAACATATTAGGCTGATAGGCTCTTTTTCGAGTGTAACTAAGTCTATAACCTGATTAAGCCCAGTTGGATTCTTAACTAAATTTATAACTACATTTTTATCAAATATTTTAATATTTTCTTGCCTACCAAAAACATTTTTTTGTTTTTTAAGTCCCCTATAAATTTCTTCATAAGTTAATCCTAATTCATAGGCTACTGATAAAGCAGTTAGAGCATTATAAATATTATAAACTCCACCGACATTTACTTCGTATGGTTTATAGTCTATAAAAAACTTAGAGTGATTTGGGTCTAGACTTGCAATTTTATTAATTTCATACCTTATTTCAGGAGATTTGAAATTACAATTAGGGCAAGCAAAGTCGCCTAAAGACGAATAGTTTACAGTTTTATATTTTAGAACACTATGACACGATGGACAAATAATCCCATCGGAATTAAACTCAGCATCCATATCGTAGCACTTATGCCCACCGTCTCTGATAGCAAAATAAGTCGGTTTGAAATTTTTAAGTTTTTCGTATGAAAAAATTGGTAGGTCACCATTGGCTATTACTTTAGCCTCTGGCATTAGTTCTAGACCATCTATTATTTTATCAAGAATATTATATATTTCACCAAACCTATCCATTTGGTCTCTAAAAATATTTGTAAGTGCGACATAATCAGCCTTTAAATATTTACCAATCCTAACTAAGTTTGCTTCATCAACTTCTAAAACAGCAACAGTTTCCTTATCAGGAGGGTTATCTAAAAGAGATGTAATAATACCCTGAACCATATTTGAGCCAGATTCATTAGTTAAAACAATTGGATAATGTTCTCTAAGAATAGTCGCTAAAAAATGGGTTGTCATGGTTTTACCGTTAGTCCCAGTAACAAAAATAAATTTAGTATTTTTAGATAGGTCTTTAAGGATATCCTTATCTAATTTGTACGCTATATAACCTGGCAAAGAAGTTGCCTTACGATTCAATAACTTTAATATACTTCTAATTGATTTGGCTAATACTTTAACCAATTTGCTTTTTAAACTCATGCAAATATTATATCCTTTTTTTACCAATATTTCAATATTAATAAACTATTTCAAAGCTAGTTTCCTTTTCATCTATATCCATCTCAAAAATTTCTTTGCTGTCAATTATAGCAAAATTTATATTCTCGAGACCTTCAAAAAATTTCATAAGCTGATTTTGGCTTCCTTGGATATACGCTTCTACGCTTTGGTCATATAAATTCCTTACGATTCCAGTTAAGCCAATCCTGTCTGCCAACATCTTTAGCTGAAATCTAAAGCCTACTCCTTGTACTCTTCCCTTAAAAATTATATGGTATCTTTTCATATCTACTCCTTAATTTTATTATACTTGACAAAAATACTAGGGTAAATATAATTATAGTAGATACCCCCTAGGGGTGTGAAAGGAGGTTTGATGAAACAAAAATTTGATGTTTATGGGATGACCTGTGCTTCATGCCAAGCAGCAGTTGACAGGGCTGTTAAAAAACTTGGCGTTAAGGATGTGACCGTTAACCTCATAAATGAATCAATGAGTGTTGAATATGATCCATCAAAAATATCTGATTTAGATATAATTAATGCCGTGTCTAAGGCCGGATATGAAGCTCGTCTAAAAAATTCAGGTGAGGTTAAACAAAAAGCAAATGTTAATCTTAAGGAAATTGAAGAAGAAAATACTAAGTTCAGATTAAAAGTGTCATTTTTCTTTATGGTAATCCTTATGTATGTAGCTATGGGTCCTATGCTAAAACTACCTATTCCTAGATTTTTGCATGGAACAGAAGGAGCTATTAACAATGCCTTTGTACAATTCTTGCTAACAATCCCTGTTATATTTGTAAATAGAAAGTTCTTTATATCTGGATTTAAGTCACTAGTAAATAAAAATCCAAATATGGACGCTCTGGTAGCTCTTGGTTCCTCATCAGCTTTGCTTTATGGTGTTTTTGTTATTATGAGAATGGCATATGCTGCTGGTCTTGGAGATTTTGCTACAATAGAATCATATAGACACAATCTTTATTTTGAGTCTTCGGCTATGATTCTAACCTTAATTACTCTTGGAAAATTTTTCGAAGCTAGAAGCAAGGGCGAAACAAAAGCTTCCCTAAAAAATTTAATGAATCTAGCTCCAGAAAAGTCAAGGGTTATTAGGGATAATAAGGAAGTAGAAATACCTACTGAAGATATTTTAAAAGACGATATTATTCTTATTAGACCAGGAGAAAGAATACCTG
Organism: uncultured Anaerococcus sp.; assembly: GCF_963510575.1. Classification (GTDB taxonomy): domain Bacteria; phylum Bacillota; class Clostridia; order Tissierellales; family Peptoniphilaceae; genus Anaerococcus. The sequence goes on from NZ_CAUPFR010000147.1 coordinate 2,547, forward strand.
TTGATGGGAAAATAATTGAAGGTTCATCCTTGGTAGATGAGGCTGCAATTACCGGCGAATCTATACCAGTTAGTAAAAATGTTGGTGACAGTGTTATATCTGCTACAATGAATATCCAAGGATCATTTAAATTTAAAGCAACAAGAGTTGGCGAGGATACAACTTTAGCCCAAATCATAAGCCTTGTAAACGAAGCTAATGATACTAAAGCTCCTATAGCCAAGCTTGCGGATAAAATTTCAGCTGTATTTGTACCTGCAGTAATTATAATTTCTATAATTACATTTATCAGCTGGTATTTATTCACCAAAAATTTTGAATTTTCTTTAAATCTAATGATTTCAGTTCTTGTTATATCATGTCCATGTGCCTTGGGTCTTGCAACACCTATGGCAATCATG
>NZ_CAUPFR010000148.1:0-2870 GCF_963510575.1 uncultured Anaerococcus sp.
CCTTAGACCCGTTTGTGTAGGTATATTCTACAGGGATGGCTACAAAGTCACCAGCTTCTGCAGATTTTGGTGGAGTAATAGTAAATTTAGAAATGTCATTAGGATCTAAATCTACTTTCCACTTATCCTCATCTTTTTTGCCCTCATTTTCCTTATTGACAAAAGCTAAGTCTATCTTTCCAAAAGCTTCTCCTCTTCCTTTTGCTGCATTCATTTCTTCTGCAGATTTGTCAATATCTTTTGGATTTTCTGGTTGTACTATTTTAACTTTAAATGGATCACCTGGTTTAACAGCTGAAGATGTTATAGTGGAAGTATCATCATTATTGCCGTCTTCAAATCTTTGGTTGTAGTATCTGGTATCATCAAGATTCAGCTTAAATCCACCAATTAGGTTGTAGTGGTCGTAACGGTCGATTCCTTGCTTGTCGATTTTGACATTATTTCCTTTGTGGCTGATGTCGGCAGTACCTGCCCCTGAGCCTGTATATGTTCCTGTGTCACCAAATTCGTCTGGTGTTTCAGCTATATTTTTAAATTCTTCTGCTGTTCTCGGACGAGCAAAGAATTTAACATCTAGATTTTGAAGGGCCTTGTAGTCAGGTGTATTAAAGATAGAACCCTCATTGATGATAGTCTTGCCGTTTTCATCTTTTTTTAGGGCACCTTCAGGTAGCTTGATATGGATGTTGCCATTTTCTCCTATATAGGCACTTGCCCCCGGAACAATAGCTCCTGTAATAGGGCTATAAACTTGGCCTACTAGCCTTTCCTTAGCACTTTCGTCCACATTATCGACCTTAATACCGGTGTCTATATCTTGGCCTTGGACAAAGTACTTTTCTTCTAATTTTGAGCCTTGTTGATTTAGCTTTAGTTCCTCAAGCTTATCATTTTCATTTGGCCATGGATTTACCTTGTAACCTAAGAGGAAGCTATCTCCAAAAAACTTAACTCCTGGATTCTCTTTAGTATAGTCGTCTTTAATACCGAAAGATGTTGAGGAGTTATCCTTGTTATTTATATGCCTTAGGGTTTCTTCACTGGCCTCATAGTCCAAATTTCTTTGTGAACCAGAAGCCGTAATTTCTACATTTTCATTTGGCTTATAGGTTACATCAGGAGATTCAGAAGTTAACTTATCTTTCTGATCCATCATTGACTTATCTCCTTTTTCTACAGGAGTACGTCCGGAATCACTTACATAAATCTTAGTATAGGTTCTTTGACCAGTCTTTTTGTCTATGGTGATTTGATAACCATATTCAGTCTTACTTGGTGATGTTGCGGATGGGTTTTTAAAGTCAACTTTAAAGCCGTCTTTTTCTACATTCTTATCAGTCTTATAGATCTCCTGATTTACATTTCCTTGTTGGAGATCTGTTTGCTTATATCGCTCAGATCCATCGTAGTCTTTGATTTTTCCTTCATCTTCACCATAATTTGGGTCATCTACTTTTTGAAGATTTTTATCTTCTTGAGCTTGACTTCCAGCTTCTCCGGATTCTTGAGCAGAAGTTTCCCCTGCTCCTTGAGCTTGAGGTGCTCTTTCTTCTCCTAATTCAAGTTTGTCTTCTTTATTTCCTTCATCTGCTTTATCTTGTATATTTTCAGCTTTAAGATCTTCTCCCTCTGCTGATCTCACTGCTTCAACTTTGTTTCCTTCTGAAAATTCAAGTGCAGGGGCATCTGTCTTTGTTGCTGAATTTTCTCCAGTTACTTCATTACTTCCTGAGTCTGTAGCTTTAGTGTCTTCTGCTAGAGCTTCTTTATTATCTTCACGCTTTGCTGTAGCTTCTTTGGATCCAGAATTGTCTACACCATCATTTGAACTAGATGATCTATCCATATTTTGTGCTGCTGCCATAACAACATCTTTTGTATCTTCATTGATAGCTGAATCTGATGCTGCATCTACTTTTACAGACATAGATATTGACATAACTGTTGCCATAGAAAGTACGGCAAAGACCTCTTTACCATTCTTTATTGGGTTCTTCATTCTTATAAAATCTCCTTTTTAAATGTATTCATAAAACTTATAAATAATAAGTAATTCGAGCAATAAAAACCGTATAATTTAAGACTTCAAATTTACGGTTATATCTTGTATCTATTGACACGTATTTTATGTTATACCAATTTGGTCACTAATATAAGCACTTTTACGAAAATTTAACATAAAATATTTAATAATCTTGCATTTTTTATAAATTTATTGTATTTTCTTTTTTCAGTTATTTAGTTATGTTAATAAAATATTGTTTTTATTTCTCATCTTTTGAATTTTTATTTTTTTCCTCTTTCTCTGTTTCAAGGGCTTCAGTTTTTTCAGTTAACTTTTTATCATTTATATGGTTTACTTTAGTCTGCTTAAGATTGTATTTTTGTCTTTCCTTTACTTTTCGAAAAACTTCTGGCAGTAATGGACAAAACAACTTAGATTAATGCTTTTTATAATCTGATTTTTATTATGTAAGCTTAAAATTACGAAAAATTATCTTTATAAAGCCTCCTTTAAAATCTAATTTAATTTTGAATTAAAAAGTGTGTGTGTAGAATTGTTCAAACTAATTTCACATCAAATATTAATTTTTATTTTATATTATTATCATTTCGCAAGATTTTTTCTTGTAAATTTTAAGCAATAAAAAAAGTCAGTGGACTGATCCACTGACTCATATCTTATAAAATTTATTTTTCGTAAACTGGTCTCAAGGAATCCATATATTTTGGATTTCTACCATGTGTTAGGTCTGCGAAAAGTTTTTTAAGTTCTAGACATACCTTGCCTGGCTTGCCATCAGAAACTTTGATGTCGTCAACTTCAACTACTGGGGCAACTTCCATAGCTGTACCTGAGAAGAATA
>NZ_CAUPFR010000149.1:0-2837 GCF_963510575.1 uncultured Anaerococcus sp.
GGCCAGCCGACCAAAGAAAACTCCTAGCCAACAAAGGCATTCAACTCTTATAAAAATAAAAGACCTTGATGATAAAAAAATCATTCAAGGTCTTTTCTTATTTTTCTATAGATAAGATTAATAACATCTTAAATCTAGTAATTGCACTTACATTATGGATTACATTTGCAGGGAAAACTAATTGTTCACCAGCCTCAATCTCAACTTCCTTATCTCCAACAAGAAGCTTTGCCCTTCCCTCGAGTGCCATTACAAGAGCATCTCCAGGAGCCTTGTGAGCTTTCAGACCCTCTCCTGCATCAAAAGCCATCATCACCACCCTAAAATCATCTTTTGAAACAAGGTCAATATTGGCTATAGCTCCGTCAATATAATCCAAATAGTCAACTAATTTTATTTTCTGTCCCTTATCGATATTTTTCATCTCTTCCTCCTTTAGATTGATTCCTATTTCTAAAAAAATACTTTCCTTATCTGACTCAATGCCGAAAAGCCTATTTTTTTCGAAAAATATTAATTCATTATTAACAAGTTTTTCATTATTAAAGTTAATTTCGCCTTTTAAAACAAGATATATCCTCTCTTGGCCATAAAATTCTGGGGAAATACTTGTATTTTGGCCAAGACTCATAAGCAGAATATGAAAATCTTCCAAATCTATAAGTTTCTTGCTTATAGTTTGGTTTTCTCTTGTAGGTATCATCTCTTCTGCTCTTAAGATTATTCCCTTACTAATATTTTTCATTTTTATCTCCCACTATACTAATCGGAATAATAGTATTATAGTCTTTTTCATCTTTTTTTATTTTTTCAAGTATAACTTCTACCCCAAATGCTTCCCTTATATTTTCCTTAGAGATAATATCTGATGTTTTACCAATTTTATACCTGGCATCTTTCATTAAAAGCAAACACTTATCTGCTATTTCAAGAGCGTGAGCCGGATAATGGGTATTTATGATAACGCTAATATTTTCTTTTTTGGATAAGGTTTTGATTAAGGAAATTATTTTAAGTTGGTTTTTAAAATCAAGGCCGCTTTCCGGTTCATCTAATATAATTAGACTTGGGTCTGAAATCAAAGCTCTAGCTATGAGAACCATCTGGAGCTCTCCCCCGCTCATTACTGAGCAAGACTTATCCTTAAGCCTTTCTATAGCTAAGCTTTTCATAATATTGTTTGCCTTCTCATATTCTCTTTCACCTGGTTTTGCAAAAGGTCCAAGCTTGCTGGCAAGGCCTAGGACTACCATATCTATACCAGAATATTCAAAAGAAAATGATCTTTTTTGAGGAACGTATGATATATTAGACCATAATTCCCTTCGGCTGTAGCTTATAATATCCTTGCCGTCCAAATAACTTTTACCCAATTTCCATTTTTCAAAATCACATATACATCTTATGAGGCTTGTCTTACCTACACCATTAGGTCCTAAAATAGATAAAACCTCTCCTTGATCAAGGCAAAAAGATAAATTTTTAAATAATACATGATTTTCATCATAATAAAATCCTGCATCTTTAACTTCTAATTTAATTGAAACCACCCCCAGTTTTTCTAATTAGGCTTATAAAAATTGGAGCACCTATAATTGCTGTTAGTACTGAAATAGGTAGTTCTATTACAGAAATTGTCCTAGACAAGGCTTCTATCAATACCATCAGACTTGCTCCCAAGGATATACTAAAGGGTAGGGTGTGGGTATTGTTTGCTCCTACCATCATCCTTGCCATGTGGGGAATTATCAAACCAATCCAACCAACTTGGCCACACATTGATATGGATGATGCAGTTATAAGTGTAGAAGCAAATATAAAAACGAGTCTGGTTTTTCTGACATCTACTCCTAAACTTTTTGCTTCATCTTCTGATAGGCTCATAATATTTAACCTAAATATCAAAAGCCTTATTAAAATAATTCCAAAAATTATTAAGGGTGCTGAAAGAATCAAGTTTTTATAAGATGATCTTGCAAAAGAACCCATAAGCCAATAGCTAATTGCTGGCAACTTGTCTGTTGGATCTGCTGTGTATTTTAATAAGGATGCGAGGGCGTTTGATAAGGAAGAAACTACCAGACCTGCCAAGATAAGCATTATTGTTGATGACCTAGTCCTAGTCTTGCCGATGTAAAGGGTAAAGACAACTCCAACCAATCCAAAAACTAAAGCAAATACTTGAATAGATAGGGTTGAAAGTGATAGGAGTATGCCGATTATAGCCCCAAGGCTTGCAGCTGAACTAACGCCTAAAATATCTGGAGTTGCCAAGGGGTTTGAAAAAACCCCTTGAAAGGCAAGACCAGCTGTGGCAAGACCCGCTCCTACTACAAGACCAGTTATAATTCTTGGTAATCTTACATTTATTATCACTGATTCAAGCATGGGATCAAAGTCTCTACCAGATATATAAGCGCCAAAAAAATCTATAATCTGCCCCAGGCTAAGTGGCATCCTACCTATGATAAGCGCCAAAATACTTATTAATATGGGTAGACTTATGAGTATTATATATGAGCTTAATTTTATTTTTTTATCTTTGATAAAGATTTCTTTAATCATATATCAAACATATCCTTGATTTGTTCATCATTTAATTCGTATCCATACCATTTTTGATAATAATCTTTAATCATAGACTTAAGGTCATAGTCCTTAAATTCTTCAGGATAGGTTGATTTTGCAAGCCAAGCTAGGACTAGTGGTCCGTCTGGATTTGGTGTAAACCAATTCCACATGCCAAGCTTTGTGTTATAAACTTTCTTATCCTTAACTGCTTTCATATTTGAAAAATCGAAACCTTCTACTGAGTTTGCATATACATCTTTTGTTGT
>NZ_CAUPFR010000150.1:0-2692 GCF_963510575.1 uncultured Anaerococcus sp.
GATATGCACGTACATTTTAGGGACCCGGGTTTTACCTACAAGGAAGATTTAGAAACTGGTTCCCATGCTGCTCTTAAGGGTGGTTTTACCAATGTACTATTGATGGGAAATACCAAACCAACCGTATCTAGCCCTGAAATATACGAAGATATAATGAAAAGGGGAAAAGATTTAGACCTAATTGGAATTGATCAAGTTTATACTATAACAAAAAATTTTGATGGAAAAACCCTAGACCACTTGGATACTTTGCCAGAATCTGTAAAGTTTATTTCAGATGATGGTCACGGTGTTGATGACGATGCTATAATGTATTTGGCTATGGTTAAGGCAAAAGAACTTGGAATAAACATGACCCTCCACGAGGAAGTTGCCAAAGTATCTGCTATAGATTATGAAGTGGCAGAAGATGCTATGACTCTTCGTGATTGTTACTATGCCTATAAACTTGATATGCCAGTTCATTTTTCTCATGTTTCTACAAAGGGAGCTATGACTGCTATTAAATATTTTAAAGATTTAGGAGCAAAAATCACCTGTGAAGTTACTCCTCACCACCTATATTTTTCTGAAAAAACTAGGGAAGAAATGAAGGTAAATCCTCCAATTAGAAGGGAAGAAGATAGGCAGTTTTTGCTAAAGATGATTAAGGAAGGCTATGTTGATGCAATTTCAACTGACCACGCTCCGCATTCTGCCGAGGAAAAGAAAAAAGGATCACCAGGTTTTATAGGAATTGAGACTGCATTTTCTACCTGCTACGAAGTTTTGGTTAAATCTGGAATCATTTCTTTAAATCAATTAGTTAGGATTATGTCTACAAGACCATCAGAACTTTTAAATATTAAAAAAGGTAAACTGGAGCCTGGATACCTTGCTGATTTTACCTTAGTTGATCTTGATAAATCTTATGAATATAAGGAAGAAGATATTCTTTCTAAGTCTAAAAATTCTTTAATGATAGGAAAAACACTTTATGGGTCAATTGAAAGAGTTTATAGGAAAGGAGTATTAAAATATGAAAATAATAGATAAATTATATGATAGAGTCGAGAAATTAGGCTTTGTTTGTGTAGGTCTTGACACTTCCATGGATTATATTCCTGAATCTATGAAGGAAGGCAAAGCAATTCACGAAGCTATTTTTACCTATAACAAGGAAATTATTGATGCGACTAAGGATGTTTGTGCTATTTATAAGTTGCAAATAGCTTATTACGAGTCTTATGGACTTGAAGGCATGCTTGCCTATAAAAACACCTTAGATTATTTAAGAAGTCTAGATTTGTTAACAATTGGAGATGTTAAAAGAAGTGATATTGCCGCATCTGCAACCATGTATGCCAAAGCTCACTTTGAAGGGGACTTTGAGGTTGATTTCATGACCTTAAACCCATATATGGGCATGGATTCAATTTCACCATATCTACCTTATTTGGAATCAGGAAAAAAAGGAGTTTTTGTTCTTTTAAGAACTTCAAATCCAGGTGCCAATGACTTTGAAATCCTAGAAACAAAGGGTGAAGAACTTTTCTATACAATTGGTGATAAGCTTAAAGAAGTTAATGAGAATTATATTGGTGAATCTGGTTTCGGTCCTGTTGGCCTTGTTGTTGGTGCAACACATAGCGAAGAAGTAGAAAAAATTAGAAAAAGATATGATAAGATGTTTTTCCTAATACCAGGTTTTGGGGCCCAAGCCGCTGATAGTTTGAATGTTTATAATCTCATGATTAACTTAAATGCTGGTGTTGTAAACTCATCTCGTGCTATTTTAAAAAATTGGATGAATTTTGATGATGGGGCAGAAAATGTTGGCAAATATGCTAGAGAAAAAACGATAGAAACTTATAAGGAAATAGCAAAAAATGCAAGCTTATAGACCGTGTAAAGTTTTAGAAAATATTGAAATAACTCCGGGAATCCTTAAGATTAGTCTAGGAATTAACTTAAATGCTAAGCCAGGTCAGTTTTTTATGCTAAGGGCAGATTCCTTTAGGCAAGACCCAATCCTTGCTAGACCTTTTGGTGTTTGTGAACAAATAGATGGAAAGTTAGTTTTTTTAGTTCAAGTTGTCGGCAAGGGTACAAGGCTAATTGCTGATCTCAAAGAAGGTGATGGAGTTTCAGTCCTAGGTCCTCTTGGGAAGGGCTTTGAAAAAACAAATAATAAAAAAATTGCTATTGTAGCTGGTGGTATAGGTATCGCTCCACTTTTAGAATTGGCTAAAAACCTAGATACTAAGGCTGATTTTTATGGTGGTTTTGCTGATGATCCTTATTTTGTTGAAGAATTTAAACCATATGTAAATAAGCTTGTTACTAGTTCTGAAAAAAAAGAAGGAAAATTCATTTTAGAAAAATTAAATCCTGATGAATACGATTTAATTTATGCTTGTGGACCAAATCCTATGTTAAAGGCTCTTTGCGAGAAAAATACAAAAGCAAAGATTCAGATATCTATGGAAGCCCATATGGGATGTGGAATCGGGGCTTGCCTGGGATGTACTGTTGAAGATAGGAATGGTGATTTCATTAGAGTTTGTAAAGACGGTCCAGTTTTTGATGCAGAAAGGATATTTAAATGAGCTTAAAAGTAAATATAGGAGGCGTTGAATTTAAAAATCCAGTAATTGCTGCAAGTGGTACTTTTGGTTTTGGTGAAGAATTCAAAGATTACATAGACCTAAAC